>JBAUIP010000074.1:0-1761 GCA_049683055.1 Pricia sp. | reverse complement strand
ATTTTATAGTCTTCGATGTCAAGGTTCAGCCGTCCGACTCCGATATGGACTAGGAACCAGTTGAAAATAACAATTTAATCAATAGTTGAAAGGGATGCCGTTTATTGGGCATCCCTTTTTATATTTCGATACCTTTGCGCAAAATGGAGACGATGTTCGAAAAATTGCGAAAAGAAACCGCCGAACTTCTCGGCCGTTCGGACCTGAAAACCGACATCCGATTGCAGCAGGTATGCGAGCTGCTGAAAAATACGGTGCCACATTATGATTGGGTGGGATTTTACTTCAAGAACGGCGATAAAGAGGAACTGAAACTCGGCCCCTACGCCGGGGAGCCGACCGACCACACCATCATTCCCTTTGGGAAAGGTATCTGCGGACAGGTCGCGGTTAGCAACGAGAATTTCGTAGTGCCCGACGTCAAGGCCCAGGACAATTACATCGCTTGCAGTCTTACCGTCAAATCGGAAATCGTGGTTCCGCTTTTCGTCAATGGAGAAAATATCGGGCAGATAGATATCGATTCCAACACCGCCGATCCGTTCACCGAGGAAGACGAGCGGTTTTTGGAGTTTGTGAACGCAGAGGTCGCGAAAATACTGGTTTAAAACTTCTGCTTTTTTGTTGATAACCTCGTTCTCTTTTTGCTTTCAAAAAAACTACTTTTGGCTGTCCGTGAAATCATAGGTAGGAGACTCCTTTTTCCTATCGTAAGCAACACCAATAATGAGCATGAAAAAAGCCACTTCGGCCTTAATTTCCGTATTCCATAAGGATGGTCTGGAACCCATCGTCAAAAAATTCAACGAGCTCGGTATCACCATCTATTCCACCGGCGGGACTGAAAAATTTATCCGTGATTTGGGCGTCGAGGTCGTTCCCGTCGAGAAGGTGACAAGCTACCCTTCCATTCTTGGAGGGCGTGTCAAGACCCTGCACCCAAAAGTGTTCGGTGGTATCTTGAATCGTCAGGATCATGATGGCGACGTTGCCCAATTGGAAGAATATGATATTCCCCAGTTGGATATTGTCATCGTTGATCTTTATCCCTTCGAAAAGACGGTGGCCGATGGGGCTTCCGAACAGGATATCATCGAAAAAATCGATATCGGGGGCATCTCCCTCATCAGGGCAGCCGCTAAAAATTACAAAGATGTACTTTGCGTTTCTTCCCGAGAGGATTATTCGGATTTTCTGAAACTGATTTCCGACGGTGAGGGAAGCACTTCCCTCGAACATCGAAAGAATTTTGCCGCAAGGGCTTTTAATGTATCCTCGCATTACGATTCCGCCATTTTCAACTATTTTAACAAGAATCATGATTTGGCCGCGCTGAAAATCAGCGAGACGCAAGGACAGGTGCTACGCTACGGTGAAAATCCGCACCAAAGGGGATTCTTCTTCGGCGATTTTGAGGCGATGTTCACTAAATTGCACGGTAAGGAGCTTTCTTACAACAACCTGCTGGATGTCGACGCCGCGGTCAACCTGATGAATGAATTCAAGGGCGACCAACCTACTTTCGCGATTTTAAAGCACAATAATGCTTGCGGATTGGCCCAACGGAAATCCATCCACCAAGCCTATATCGACGCACTCGCTGGCGACCCGGTATCCGCTTTCGGGGGCATTTTGATTAGCAATGTCGAGATTGACCAAGCTACCGCAGTGGAAATCCACAAACTGTTCTGTGAAGTGGTCATTGCGCCTAGTTTTTCGAAAGAGGCACTAGAAACGCTCAGGGGCAAGAAAAACCGTATC
>JBAUIP010000073.1:0-1968 GCA_049683055.1 Pricia sp. | reverse complement strand
TGTTCCATATCTCTCCCGATTGAAATGGCGTGTTCCAATAGGCCGTCGATAAGCCTTCCCAATTTCTCGGACGACATCTTTATCATACCCAAGATTTTTCTCCCTTTCTCGTCCAACATTTCTGCATGGCCTTTTTGCAATACATCCGTAAAAGTCCAGATGTTTCCTAAACCATCCTAGTAGCGAATTCCGACATAATACTGTCGTCAATAATAAATACAATGGATTTCATTATATAAATTTATAACAAGTAATTCATAAAGGTATGTATATAAGCCTAATAATGCGTTGAAGAGATATTCTTGACTCGTGTTCGTTTTCGAATTGCGGAGGGAGAACGAAAAAAGCCACTCGAAAGTGGCTTTTGTTGTGGAGCCGGAGGGATTCGAACCCTCGTCCAAACAAGCAATTACAATGCTTTCTACGTGCTTAGTTTCCGCTTAGTTTTCGATGCACGGCCGGCCGAAAACTGCCTACCGTACACTTAGCTTCTTAAGGTTTTTGTGGCAGCGCCAAAGCGAACGCTACCCTTGTGTTGACTTTTATGGTGCCCCTGAATGAACCGCCGTCAACAAGGGCTGTTCAGGGACATCTCGCTTCTCCGCCTTGCGGAGACGAGGCATAACCTTACTATGATTCAGGTTACGCGGCAAGAGCGTAATTAGATTCGCCAATTAAAAGTGTGAAGTATGATATTTACGAGCTGTACCCCAGCGCTCGGCATGCTTACATTGCCATTGGTCTCGCTGTCAAAACCAGTCGGCCCCTAATTTCAATGAACTTTTAAAAGGATGGCAAAGTTACGCAAAAACTTGTGTACCCCTACAAATCCCGCTACATTTAGCTCAAATAATATGCCATGAAATTCGGAATCATCCGCGAACGTAAATCCCCGCCCGATAGACGGGTGGTGCTCTCCCCGGAAGCCTGTCAGAAAGTCCTATCCTCTTACAAGGATGCAGAGATTGTCGTCGAACCTTCCCCCATCCGGACATACAGCGAGGCGGATTACAAGGCGGCCGGAATCCCGGTCGATACGAACATGGAACAGTGCGATGTGCTTTTGGGCGTGAAGGAAGTCCCCATCGACGCCCTTATCCGCGACAAAAAATACTTTTTCTTTTCTCACACCATCAAAAAACAGCCCTACAACCGGGAACTTCTACAGGCTATTCTGGAAAAGAACATCGAACTCTACGACCACGAGGTCATCACCAATGCCGAAGGACAGCGGCTCGTCGCCTTCGGTCGCTACGCCGGCATCGTTGGCGCCTACAACGGATTCCGCGCATTCGGATTGAAATTCGGACTTTTCAACCTCCCAAAGGCGGAAGTTTTACCGGACCAAGCGGCCTTAATCGCGGAACTGCGCAACATCGATATGCCGGTCTGCAAAATCCTGCTAACGGGAAAAGGCCGGGTCGGCAACGGCGCTAAAGAGATGCTCGACGGTGCGGGAATCGATGAGGTATCCGTGGACGAATACCTGAACAAGGCCCCGGGAAGACCGGTGTACTGTCAAATCGATGTCTTGGACTACAACAAACGCAGCTATGGCAAGAGCGGCGATTTACGGAATGGGGATTCGCAAGATGGAGATTCGCAGGGCAGCGTTTCGAGGGATAGCGATTCGCAGGGTGGCGATTTGAAAAATGGCGATGGTCCGCAAAAGGATAATGCCGGACGGAATGGCCACGACACTCAAGATTTTTTCGAAAACCCCGCCGCTTACGAATCCGATTTTTTTCGGTTCGCCAAGGTAACCGATTTCTTTATCGCGGGACACTTTTACGGTCAAGGCGCCCCCTACCTCTTTACCCGAGAAGATGCCAAACATCGGGATTTTAAAATCAAGGTCGTGGCAGATGTGAGTTGCGATATCGATGGGCCTGTGGCAAGTACCATCCGCCCCTCGACCATTGCGGAACCGATTTATGGGTACGATCCAGAAACCGAACAGGAAACCGA
>JBAUIP010000072.1:0-17375 GCA_049683055.1 Pricia sp. | reverse complement strand
GTTGTAAGAAGTTTTACATCGTAGATGGCCACTTTGAAGCTCGTTACGTTCGCGACCCGGGTCCGGTACCATGATTAACTCATAACGATTTCAGGGATTATCTCGGTAAGAATGGCTTAATTATAGGATTGCAGTTCAGGCTCCACCCCTTCATTGCGGCAATCTTGCTCGTCGGGCATTTTCCCACACATGCCACAGGCTTCCCCATCTTGGTTCAAATAGGGATTCTGGCTGGCGCAGGTACCGGCGAACTTCCCGTCTTTTTTCGCCCATATCTTGATGGCGATTCCCGCAAATGCGACGGCTAACAGGGCAACGGTCAAAAGAATCAGTTTCATGTCTGAATTTTACACGAAGATACAAAATAAAGCCCCAAAACCGAAGTCGCCGGGGCTGAAGTTCTTTAAGTAGTTTAAGAAACGGCTTGCAAGGACACTCCCTGAGAGTAAGACCGGTTCAATAGGCGATATTCGCCACGATATTCTCGTCGTTCGGGCTGATATTGCCACCCTTGGGCTCAATGGTGATGTAACCCAAGGCATTTTTGTCGGAGTAGGGCAGGGCCAATAATTTCTTGTCCGCCTCCTTGATGACACCTAGGTTCACCATCTCCCCATTGACTTCGGCCCACATTCGGTAGCACTGGTCCTCGGGAAGATTGGGCAGCTCGCTGACATTCAAGTAAGATAGCTTTTTTACGGGATTGACGTAGGCGACGGCCTTGAGTTCCTCCGCTTTTTTGTTTCCGGTAACCTCGTACTGCTTGGTATCGGGACCCTGAAGTACGATAAACTGATTGCGGACATCTTCCAACTGCTCCCGAAGATCTTCTTGCAGGTCGTCGATTTTATCGTTGACCAAGGCATTTTCTTTTTGCAGGGCCTGATTTTGGTCCCACATAAAATAGGAGGCTCCGGCGGACAGCAGAATGGCGAACCCGGCGGCCGCAGCAAATCGTAAAAACCGGCTTGGCCTTTTGTTTTCTTTGGCAATCCGGGCCATAATCTGTTCCTTCAATCCCTCGGGAGGCCGAACGGCATGCGACTTGGCGAAGGCTTCCAGATTATCCTGCATCCCGTCGTAAGCTTTCCGGACTTCAGGATACTGCGCTATGTACCTTTCGGCCCGCAGGGTATCCTCATCACCGGTGCTTCCCATAAGGTAGTTTTCCAGCAAATCGGAATCCAAAATGGATTGTATATTTTCTTTCATGGGGTATTTTTTTGATTCTGATAATTTTCTAAACTCACCGGGCGATATGAACTGGCCTAAAGATTATGGTAATCACTTTAAGAACGGTCCGGTTTGGTCAAGAATTCAATAGCTGTATAAGGTTCAAACAAAGGGTCAACAGTAGGCTAGGGCCGTAAATCTTCTTGAGCTCCCTGAGTCCGATTTTTAACCTCGATTTGATAGTGCCCAGGGGAATATCCAGTTCATCACTGGCCTCCTGTTGTGTCATCCCCTGAAAAAACAAGGCATCCAACACAATTTGATACTTCGACTCTATCTTGCCCAGATTCTCACGGATGTCCATAAACTCGGGCCGTATGCTGTTGACACCTAGATTATATACGTCCGAAACATCGATTTGGATTTCCTTCCCACTTTTTGTTTTTACGCTCCTGAGCTTGTCGATTGCCGTGTTTCTTGTAATACGGAAAAGCCAAGTGAAGAGCTTGGCCTTGGAGGCATCGTAGGAGTCGGACTTTTTCCAGATCTTGACGAAACTTTCCTGCAATACATCCTGCGCCAGATCTTCGTCGCGGACGACTTTGTTGGCGACTCCCAAAAGGGTGGCACCGTAGTGTTCATAGAGTAATGAAATGGCTTTTTCGTTGCGCTCTTGCAATAGCTCAACGATATGTTTTTCAAGCAACGTGCTCATTTTGGGGGTAGGTCTGTAACGCGTTCATAAAAAAAATGCGATCGGGGGCATCCGATATCGTCTTTTACCTCGTATATGTACAAACGCTGATTTTTCAAATTGATTGTCAGCGTCGATAATTACAAAATTGTACAGTATAAATGTGTAACTGGTAACTACACATTTAGTTTTTGGTTAGTTTGGTTTGGTATGGCCCCCGTTGCTTCGGTAACGGGGGTCATTTTTTTTGTCGTTATTGAATTATATTGACTTCCGGCTCGATTTTGATATCGAATTTTTGCGCGACGGCACCGATGATGCGATGGGCCAGGTCGATAATTTCCTTCCCGGTGGCATTTCCATGATTGACCAGAACCAAGGCCTGATTGCTATGGATGCCCGCATCGCCGAACCGTTTCCCCTTAAATCCACATTGTTCGATCAGCCATCCTGCGGGAATTTTATAGGCATCCTCCGACACTTTATAAAATGGGGCTTCGGGATGTTGGTCAGTAAATATATGGAATTCGGAGGCGGAAATAATGGGATTTTTAAAAAAACTGCCGCTGTTACCCAGCACTTTGGGGTCGGGAAGTTTACTTTGTCGGATAGCGATTACAGCCTTGGAAACATCCTTAATGTTGGGGTGGGAAATTCCTTGCTTTTCAAGTTCTTTCTCGATGGCTCCGTAGGATGTATCGATCGCGTGTTGGCGCTTGGTCAGTTTAAAGGTGACGGAAACAATGATATACCGGCCCCTGCCCTCGTTCTTGAAAAAGGAATCACGGTAGCCGAAACGGCAGTCCGCTTTTGAAAAAGTATGAAGGGACTGGTCTTCGATGCGAATGGCATCGCAACTGACGAACGTGTCTTGCAGTTCTACCCCGTAGGCCCCGATGTTCTGGATGGGCGCCGTACCTATATTTCCGGGGATGAGGGACATGTTTTGGAGCCCCCCATAGTTCTGCTCCAACGTCCACAGCACCAATTCGTGCCAGTTTTCGCCCGCCATCACCTTGAGGACAACCTCGTCGTCATTTTCCCCGACAATTTCCTTCCCCTCAATATCGATGTGCAGTACCAGCTTATCGAGGTCGCCGGTTATCAGCATATTACTTCCGCCACTAAGGATGAATCTTTCGGGATACCCTTCGAGCTGAAGGGCTTGGCGAAGTTCATCGACGCTATGGATGTCAATAAAATATCGGGCGTTGGCCGCGATTCCGAAGGTGTTGTAGGGTTTTAGGGATATGTTCTCCTGAACGTTCATTACCCTATATAACTGCCGAGGGCTTCCTTTAGTATGTGAACCGCCCTTTTTAGGCTTTCGGTGTCCAATACATAGGCGATACGTATCTGGTTTTTTCCGAGTCCGTCGGAAGCATAGAAGCCTGCGGCAGGGGCAACCATAACCGTCTCCCCATCTACCCGGAAATCCTCTAACAGCCATTGGGCAAAAACGTCCGCGTCTTTAATGGGCAGTTCGGCAATACAGTAGAACGCACCTTGGGGCCGTCCGATTTTAACGCCATCGATTTTTTCCAGTTCCGAAATCAGCAGGTTGCGGCGTTGGGTATACTCCTCCTTGACCTCATTGAAATAGGATTGTGGCGTTTCCAAGGCCGCCTCACTGGCAATCTGTGCGTAGGTCGGAGGTGATAATCGTGCCTGCGCGAATTTCAGGGCGGTAGCGATAACCTGCTTGTTCTTGGTGACCAGACATCCGATCCGGGCGCCGCACATGCTATAGCGTTTGGAAACGGAGTCTACCATAATGGCATTTTCTTGGAGTCCCGCTTCCTGTAAAATGGAGTAGTGTTGTCGGCCGTCGTAAGCGAATTCGCGGTACACCTCGTCCGCGACCAGAAACAGGTTGTGCTTTTTGACCACTGCGGACAGTTTTTTGACCTCTTCTTCGGTGTAGAGGTACCCGGTGGGATTACCGGGATTACAGATTAAAATGGCCTTGGTCTTGGGCGTAATCAGTTTTTCGAATTCCTCTATGGGCGGAAGCGCGAAGTTGTCCTTAATGTTCGAGGTGACGGGAAGCACGGTAACCCCGGCTGCTGTGGCAAATCCATTATAGTTGGCATAAAAAGGCTCTGGGACGATGATTTCTTCGCCGGCATCCGCAATGCTGCCCATCACAAAGGCAAGCGCCTCGGAACCTCCGGTGGTAATGATAATATCTTCGGCTTGAACGTGAATGTCATGTTTGGCGTAATAGCCGGCCAACTTGGTCCGGTAGGTTTCCGAACCTTCGGAACGGCTGTATTCCAAAACCTGAATGTCGTTGTTCTTGACCGCATCTAGGGCGACCTGCGGGGTCTTGATATCCGGTTGGCCAATGTTGAGGTGAATGACCTTGGCACCGTCTTTTTTAGCCTTTTCGGCAAAGGGAACCAGTTTCCTGATGGGGGATTGGGGCATATTTTGCCCCTTTTGGGATATTGTTGGCATAGCAATTTCGATTTTGTACAAAAGTCGGAAAAGCTCGCGGGGAAAAAAAGTGTACGGGTTTTTAGTTTGGGAGGTATCGGTACTCCCAAACCGTAATTTCAAATCCGGCTCCAATGGAGTTCCAATCTAATAAGGCAGATAGACCCTTCTACATTGCAAACCTCCATCCCAAAGTTTTGGGTCGGGGACAAATTTAGGGCAAAGAAAAACCCCGACGTTTGCATCGGGGTTTTCAACTATGTATTAGGTATACATTTTATTTTCCATCGGCGGCCTTCACTTCGCCCTTGATTTTAAGGACTTTCGTGGGCGTCTCCGCATTGGATATCACTGTAATTGCCTTTCGAATGGGCCCGACACGATTGGTATCGTACTTCACTTGAATTTCTCCCGTTTTACCCGGTAAAATAGGGTCCTCAGGTTTTTTTGGGATGGTGCATCCACAGCTGGAGCTTACCTTGCTCACGATCAGGGGGGCATCCCCGGTATTCGTAAATTCAAATACCCGAACGCCATCGGCGCCTTTCGTGATTTCACCGTAGTCGACGGTCTCCGATTTGAACTCGATCTTGGCGGCCTTTTCCTGAGCGGTTAGGGTCAATCCCATTAGGCCTACAAATAATACAAGTACTATTTTTTTCATGATTATGGTTTTTAGGGAAGTTCAAATCTAAATCTTTTGGCATGAACCTCCAAAATTCTTTACTAATCTGTTAACGTTGCTTATTTTTGTTTCGTATCTAAATTGCGGCAAAATTGCCATTACTTATCAACAATTGACAGTCTTTGCGGCCTGAATTTGAACAGACCGCCCATTACCTCCCAAAAACCGGGCCAAAACATGGAAATACCCTCGAAATACGACGCTACAACCTCTGAAAACCACTGGTACGACTACTGGATGGAGCATAACTATTTCGACTCGGTGCCCGACGATCGGGAGCCCTATACCATCGTAATTCCCCCGCCGAACGTTACCGGCGTGCTGCACATGGGGCACATGCTCAACGGTACCCTTCAAGATGTGTTGACCCGCCGCGCCCGGCTAATGGGGAAAAACGCTTGTTGGGTACCGGGAATGGACCACGCCTCTATTGCCACCGAGGCCAAAGTGGTCGCCAAATTGAAATCCGAGGGCATTGAAAAGTCCGATCTAAGCCGGGAGGAATTCCTGAAACACGCCTGGGAATGGACGGACGAGTACGGGGGAGTCATTTTGGAACAGCTTAAAAAATTGGGATGTTCCTGCGATTGGAAGCGCACCAAATTTACTATGGACGACGATATGTACAAGTCCGTTATCAAGGTCTTCGTCGATTTGTATGAAAAGGGATTGATTTACCGGGGCCACCGCATGGTCAATTGGGATCCCGAGGCGCAGACTACCTTGTCGGACGAGGAAGTTATCTATGAGGAAAAACAGGGATTATTGTATTATGTAAGGTATCCTATCGCGGACGAGGATGGTTCTTCGGCGGTCGAATACTTGACTCGTGAAGATGGCTCGGGCCCTGCGGAATATGTAATCATCGCCACGACGCGACCGGAAACCATTCTAGGCGATACCGCCATCTGCATCAACCCCCAAGACGAGCGGTTTCGGCATTTGAAGGGGAAAAAGGCCGTAGTACCCATCTCCGGCCGCGCCGTCCCCATTATAGAGGACGAATATGTGGACATGGAATTCGGTACCGGATGCCTTAAGATTACCCCCGCCCACGATATTAACGATAAGGCTCTAGGCGAGAAGTACAATCTGGAGACTGTCGATATTTTCAATCCGGATGCCACCCTGAATTCCTTCGGATTGCACTACGAGGGAAAGGACCGGTTCTTGGTCCGAAAAGAAATCACCAAAGAACTCGAGGAAAAAGGATTTCTGGTCAAAACAGAAAACTATACCAATAAGGTAGGCACTTCCGAGCGTACCCGAGCGGTCATCGAGCCTCGGTTGAGCGACCAATGGTTCCTTAAAATGGAAGATTTGGCCCAACCTGCGTTAAAGGCCGTGCTGGAAACGGGCGACATCAAGTTTTTTCCCAAAAAATTCGAGAACACCTACCGGCATTGGATGGAGAACATCCGCGACTGGAACATTTCGAGACAGTTGTGGTGGGGCCAACAGATTCCTGCCTACTACTACGGCGACGGGCAGGACGATTTTGTGGTTGCTGAGACCAAGGAGGACGCATTGGAAAAGGCCAACAAAAAAAGGACTGTCACTTTGAGCACCTCGACTGCGCTCGACACAGACTCCGTTGAGAAGCCCTTACAACTAAAAGACCTAAAACAAGATGAAGACGCCCTCGACACCTGGTTCTCCTCTTGGCTCTGGCCCATCAGCGTCTTCAACGGCATCCTCGAACCCGACAATGCGGAAATTAACTATTATTATCCTACAAGCGATTTGGTGACCGGCCCGGATATCATCTTTTTCTGGGTGGCACGCATGATTGTATCCGGATATGAATTCCGGGATGAGCGTCCTTTCAAGAATGTCTACTTTACAGGCTTGGTACGGGACAAGCAGCGTCGAAAAATGTCCAAATCCCTCGGTAACTCCCCCGACGCCCTCAAGCTGATCGAGGAATATGGTGCCGATGGCGTCCGCGTCGGTCTGCTGTTAAGTTCCGCGGCCGGAAACGACCTGATGTTCGACGAAGACCTATGCCAACAAGGCAAGAATTTCGCCAATAAGATCTGGAACGGCTTCCGCCTGCTCAAAGGCTGGGAGGTCGCCGATATTCCCCAGCCAGAGGCCTCGAAACTGGGTATTGAATGGTACACCGCCAAATTCCAACAAACCTTGGCCGAAATCGAGGACCATTTCAGCAAGTACCGGATATCCGATGCTTTGATGGCCACCTATAAGCTGGTCTGGGACGATTACAGCTCCTGGTTGCTAGAAATCATCAAGCCGGATTACCAAGAACCCATCGATAGAACGACCTACGAAGCGGTCATCGAACTGTTCGAGGGGAACCTTAAACTACTGCATCCCTTTATGCCATTTTTGACCGAGGAGGTTTGGCAACATATCACCGAACGCAAGCCCGAACAGGCCCTCGTAGTTGCGGAATGGCCCGAGGTTCGAAAGGGAGTTTTCAACGCCGAACAAGTAAGTGCCAATACAGAACGAGAAGGTACTCACGCGCAAATGACAGCTTCGAAATCTAGGCAAGGGGATGCTGATTCCGGTTTGATTCGGGAGTTCGAATTCGCTGCTGCGGTCATTTCCGGTATCCGAAACATCCGCAAGGAAAAGAATATTCCCATGAAAGAGGATTTGGAACTATCCGTCCTCAATGAGGAAAACGCATCCCAAAAATGGGACGTGGTCATCCAAAAACTGACGAACGTCTCTAAAATATCCTATGCCGATAATTCCGTTGAAGGTGCCTTATCCTTCCGCGTAAAAAGCAACGAATACTTCGTTCCCATCGGCGGGGCCATTGACCTGGAGGCGGAAATCCAAAAAATAGAGGAAGAACTGAAATATACCAAAGGCTTCCTGAAGTCGGTAGAAAAAAAACTATCCAATGAACGCTTCGTCAACAATGCCCCCGAGAAGGTCATCGCCCTCGAACGCAAAAAACAGGCCGACGCCGAGGCCAAAATCGAGACTTTGGAAAAGAGCTTGCAGAGTCTAGGTTGAGACGGTTAATTTTTTTAACTTTAAAGAAGAAAACAGAACTTATGAAAAATATTGTCTCGCTACTTTTGATTTTCGCCTTTGTGCCTATGTCCTGCCAAGAGAAAAATCCCAATATTCTTCCCCCTGATATCCAAATCAAGACGGCGACGCTCCCGGCACCGGAGGCGGACAGGGCCGATGCCATGGTCTATGGGTATGACGACAATGGTGAAATGACCGTGTTGCGCGAAGGCGGCAACAATCTGGTCTGTATTGCCGACGACCCGAACAAGGAAGGAATCAGCGTGGCCTGCTATTCCAAGAAACTGGAACCGTTCATGAAAAGGGGCCGGGAACTTACCGCCGAAGGTTCAAGCGCTGAGGAGAAGGAGGAAATCCGCGCTGCGGAGGCAGAGTCCGGTGAACTGCAAATGCCCGACG
The DNA here is from genome assembly GCA_049683055.1 of Pricia sp. Lineage (GTDB taxonomy): Bacteria > Bacteroidota > Bacteroidia > Flavobacteriales > Flavobacteriaceae > Pricia. Next base: position 8,973 of record JBAUIP010000072.1, on the reverse strand, counting down.
AGCCCAGTATGTTGTACGTGTATTCAGGTAGCGACGAGTCCTACGACAAGACCACCGGTGAACTCGGTGATGGGCAGTACCGTTATGTCATCTACACACCCTATGCCACTACGGAATCTACCGGCCTACCCGGCGAGCCACATGCCAAAGGCATGCCCTGGTTGATGGATCCCGGTACTCATAAAGCCCATATTATGGTCGGGCCATTTGATTAATTTTTCTTGCTCGGCTTTGGCTGGCGGATTCAGGCTTTTGCAAGTTTGGTATTTTGGGAATTACTTAAACAGGATTATTTCTTAGGAGAAACGGAAATTTGCTTCCCGCTTCCTAAGTTTGTGCACTCAAAAACACCATCATGAGACCATATATCCTTGCCGAAACCAATTGGAAGGCCCTTAAAGATGCCCAAATCGATTTGGCCGTCTTGCCATGGGGCGCTACCGAGGCCCACAATTACCATTTGCCCTACGCTACCGATAATTACGAAGGGGATGCCTTCGCCGCCGAGTCTGCACGCATCGCTTGGGAAAAGGGAGGTAAGGTCATGGTCCTGCCCACGGTTCCGTTCGGGGTGAACACCGGGCAATCCGATATCTATTTGGACATCAACTTAAACCCGAGCACGCAGTTCGCCATCTTATGTGATGTGGTCGAAGTCCTCAACCGCCAAGGAATCTATAAAATGTTGCTTTTCAATAGCCACGGGGGAAATAATTTCAAACCGCTGGTTCGGGAATTGGGACTCAAATTCCCGAAAATGTTCATCTGCCTTTCCATCTGGACCGAGGTCGTGGACAAGTACGCTTACTTCGAGGAAAAAGGGGATCATGCCGATGAGATGGAAACCAGTTTGATGCTGCACCTGCATCCCGATTTGGTACTTCCGAGGGAGCAGTGGGGAGACGGGGCGGCCAAATCCTTCAAAATAAAATCCCTCTCCGAAAGCTGGGCTTGGGCGGAGCGCCAGTGGTCCCAGATCAGCGAGGATACCGGTGTGGGAAATCCCCATAAATCTACCTCTGAAAAAGGAGAGCGATTTTTTAAGGACGTCACCCAAAAAATGGGCGATTTTATGTTCGAACTCTGTCTGGCCGATTTGGATGATCTCTACGAATAAAACTGGAATGATTACGCCTGCCGGAAGCACCGAAATTGAAATTTACGGGTTGTTGGCCTTAACGTAAAGTTGGTCATCCTTAAATCGGCCGATTTATTCGCTCGCAACAATTTCTGAACCGGAAATTGTGAATCATTATTTTTCAGATTTAACGATTGAAATATTCAACCGATCTTATCGTTTTACTTCCCCTACACCTCGTTCTACACGAGTTTGATGTAGGCTTTCATCGCCTGTTCCCGGTTCATTTTTCGTGCCTGAATAAGGGCATTGGCCTTAAAAGCATTGATTAAGGGCGTGCTGCTCCCGGGATTCTCATAATTTTTGTTGGCTATTTTGAAATAGGCATACAATTTTAAAAGAAGGTCCGCAGGCATAGGTTGGGTGTAGTCGTTCACATAGGCTACCGCGTTCTCAAAATCAGTATGTAGTTTCTTGGTCTTCATCCTTTTTTGGGACAACAGCGGCGATACAGGTCTCCGCACCCGTTACTTTTTGATTCAGTTTGACAGTGATAGCGCAATCTAAGGGAAGTAACAAATCTACGCGCGAGCCGAATTTGATGAACCCGGCATCTTCACCCTGCTGTACATTATCGCCCTCCTCGGCATAGTTGACGATACGTCGGGCCATGGCCCCTGCAATCTGGCGGTAAAGAATGTCCCCGAATTTTGGGGTCTTGATGACGACCGTCGTACGCTCGTTTTCGGTACTTGATTTAGGATGCCATGCGACCAAGTATTTTCCGGGATGGTATTTCGAATAGGCAACGTTGCCACTGGCCGGATACCGGGTGACATGCACATTGATTGGTGACATGAAGATGGAGACCTGTTTGCGCCGGTCGTTGAAATATTCCGTTTCCTCAATTTCTTCGATGACCACCACCTTACCGTCTACCGGTGCCAGAATTTCGTCAAAATTCTTGACCGCCCTTCGGGTCGGGTTGCGGAAAAACTGTAGGATGAGCACCAGCAACACTACGGCGGCAATCTGAAGCGCCCATCGCAACCATACTATATCTACATAGAACTGGGACAGCAGAATGATTGCCGACACGATGAAAAAGGTAATCAGTATTATTTTTTGTCCCTCTTTATGAAACATATACGAAGATATTTAAGGTTAAATAAGCGAATGGGGCAGCGAACACCAAACTGTCCAAACGATCTAGCATACCACCATGACCCGGTAAAATCGCACCGCTGTCCTTGACGCCGGCCGATCTTTTCAATTTCGATTCCACCAAATCTCCCAAACTACCGGCAACAACGATCACGGCGGTAAGAATAAGCCAATGCGTCGGGGATACGATCGGTTCGTATTTGGCCAGAAGGTAGGCGGTCAACAAAGCAAATACCAATCCTCCCAAAGCGCCTTCTATTGTCTTTTTGGGCGACACCCTTGGAAACAGTTTATGACGTCCGAACAAGCGCCCTGTGATATAGGCGAAGGAATCGCTCACCCAAATCAGTATAAAAATACCTATAATCAGATACTTGGCAAAGTCGTCGTTCGTATAGGGAATCATGGTCAGAAAAATGCATCCGCCACCGATGTAGAATAGCCCGATGATAAATTTTTGGAAGGTGTTGAACAGCTTTTCCTTTGTGGAGAAGAGATAGTATAACAATGCGACATTAGTGATTAAGGTGCAGAAGAGCAGGGCATACACCAACCAAATATCCGTTACAAAATAGATAAAGGCCCACCACAAGGCCAAATAGGCCACATAAATATACCGTTTCTCAAGGCCGACCAGTTTTTTGTATTCGTTAAGGCAGGCCAATCCGAATACCATAAACAGGAAGTCGAAGGCATCGGAACTTAGAAAAACAGCGGAAAGTAAAAGTACTATGAATACAGCCCCGGTTATCGAACGCCTTAAAATTTCCCTCATGCCACAAATATACTACAATGATTATCCGATAAACAACCCAAATCGTGGATTGAAGACGGGCATCTTTAAGTTATGTAGTAAGAAAAAGGAGAAATCCGTAGTTGCAGAAGCCGAATCGGTAAACTCGAACTATAAATCCTCCAAAAGCAAAAGGTATAAGTTTTTCGAGCTACTGCCATAGGTCAAAAAATCGTCGGAGTTCTTTTCATTCGCCTGAAAATGCTTTAAAGTGGTAATGTTGGCCGGGATGTTCTGGCCATATTTTTTCTTGATTGTTTTAAGGCCTTCGCCAATGGATTCCACCAATTGGCTGGTGGTAGCAAAAACGATGACGTTGTACGGCAGCTCGTTCAACTTTTTGTCCATCAGCTGGTTGGAGCATACCAAAATGGAACCGTTCTGGGCAATCAAATGTTCGCAGGGGGTAAAAAAGACTTCGCTGTCCTTACTCTTGTCTGCAAACATGACGTTTTCTTTTGCAAATCGGTCTTTGAGCTTCGGGTTGAGTGCGTAAAAGGGATGGTTCTGCCAATCGTTCTCCGCGATAATATTCTTCAGGGCCTGGGAGATTTCGGAAAAGGAATCGCAATACAGAAACTTACCGCCGTTCTTTTTAAAGTGGATGGTAAATTTTTCATCGATGGGAATGTTGAGATCGGGCATATGTGCCCCTCGGGTTTCCGTTGTGTCCTTGGAAACCTTCTTTTGTTTGCCGCCACCGAATAACTTGTCAAATAGCCCCATTAAAACGTATTGCTCTGAAAGTGTGTTCCCTAAAATAAGAAAACGTAAGTTTTTATAATTTATTTTCTTTGGCTTCCTTACTTATTGCCGTTTCTTCGGGAGTTTCGTCTGATTTTATGGTTTCTTCTGGAGTTTCGCCAGATTTTGTGGTTCCGGCGGTATCTTCTTCCTTGACTTTTTCCTGTCCCAACTTATCGAAATCTTTCTCAAAAGGGCGTTTGCCGAAGATTTTTTCCAAGTCTTCCTTGAAGATAACCTCTTTGTCGAGCAATCTTTCGGCCAGTGTGGTCAGCTTGTCCTTATGCTCGGTCAAGACCTGTATGGCCCTTTGGTATTGCTCTTCAATGATTTTAGATATCTCGGCGTCTATTTTGCGGGCCGTATCTTCACTATAAGGTTTGGAGAAACCGTAGTTCTCCTGTCCGGAAGAATCGTAGTAGGTCAGGTTACCGATTTCTTCGTTAAGACCGTAAATGGTAACCATGGCTCGGGCCTGTTTGGTCACTTTTTCCAGATCGCTCAACGCCCCCGTGGATATTTTATCGAAAATCACCCTTTCCGCGGCACGTCCGCCCATGGTGGCGCACATCTCGTCCAACATTTGTTCGGGGCGTACGATCAGACGCTCTTCGGGAAGGTACCAGGCCGCTCCGAGGGATTGTCCTCGAGGCACGATGGTTACCTTGACCAAGGGTGCGGCATGTTCGAGCATCCAACTGACGGTGGCATGGCCGGCCTCGTGAAAGGCAATGGTTTCTTTCTCGCCGGAGGTAATAATCTTGTTCTTTTTTTCGAGGCCGCCGACAATACGGTCTACGGCATCGAGGAAATCCTGTTTGGTAACGGCTTTTCTTTCACTTCGGGCCGCGATAAGGGCGGCTTCATTACAGACGTTGGCAATGTCCGCTCCGGAAAAACCGGGCGTCTGTCGGGCCAAGAATTCCATATCCAAGGTCTCGGCCGTCTTTATGGGCCTTAAATGGACCTCAAAAATCTCTTTCCGCTCCCTAACATCCGGCAGGTCAACGTAGATTTGCCTGTCAAAACGTCCGGCCCGCATCAGAGCCTTGTCCAACACGTCGGCCCGGTTGGTGGCGGCCAATACGATAACATTGGTATTGGTTCCAAAACCATCCATCTCGGTCAGTAATTGGTTCAGCGTATTTTCTCGCTCATCGTTCGAGCCGGTGAAATTGTTTTTCCCTCGGGCACGACCGATGGCATCGATCTCATCGATAAAAATGATGGCGGGCGATTTATCCTTGGCCTGTTTGAAAAGGTCACGTACCCTTGAAGCACCTACACCCACGAACATTTCCACAAAATCGGAACCTGACAGGGAAAAGAAAGGTACCTTCGCCTCACCTGCCACGGCCTTCGCCAGCAGAGTCTTACCGGTTCCCGGAGGGCCTACCAAGAGCGCCCCTTTCGGAATCTTTCCTCCCAAGGAGGTATATTTATCCGGATTCCTTAAAAACTCTACAATTTCTTCTACCTCTTCTTTTGCGCCTTCCAGTCCCGCGACATCCTTGAACGAAGTTCGGGTATCGGTTTTTTCGTCAAAAAGTTTTGCCTTTGATTTTCCAATATTGAAAATCTGTCCCCCGGCACCGCCTCCGCCACCACCGGACATCCTCCGCATCAAATAGATCCAGATACCGATAATCAGAACGAAGGGCAGGATACCCACCAAGATATCCATCAAGAAATTATTGTCGGTATCGTAATCGACAATGGTATCAAGATTGTTCTCCTTCTTAATATTCTTGATTTCGTTCTCGAAATTCTGCAGGTCACCGTAATCAAGAATATACTGCGGTACGGCCCCGGTAGAGGGCAAGATGGACCGGTCGGTAACATCTTGGTGCACATCTTTGGCCAGTGCCTCATCGGTCAAAAAGACCTTTGCCTGCCGGGTATTGGTGATAATCATAATTTTATTGACATCACCGTTCCGCAGGTACTCTTGAAGCTCTGAAGTGGTCGTTTTTTTGGTGCTCGCAAAATTATTGCTTCCAAAAAACTGGAAACCGATCAGCAGCACGGCAATCAATCCATAAATCCACCACGTCTTAAAGTTGGGTTTCTTGGGGTTTGTACTTGTATCTTTCTTAGCCATTCTTTTTTTTTACTGGTTCAAACTACTTTCCACCTCGGTAACCTTGGCATCTCCCCAAAGGCCCTCGATGTCGTAATATTCCCTGATGTGTTTTTGAAAAACATGAACCACGACGTTCACGTAGTCTATAAGGATCCATTCGGCATTATCCTCTCCTTCCACGTGCCATGGTTTGTCCCCAATGGCCTTACTGACCGTTTTTCTGACGGAGCCGACAATGGCGTTCACGTGCGTGTTCGAAGTGCCATTACATATGATAAAGTAGTTGCAAACGGTATTTTCTATGTCGGTGAGGTCCAACAAATTGATATCTTGGCCCTTGACTTCTTCTATTCCCTCTAAAATCAATGCGATAAGGTCATCTGCACCGGCTTTGCTTTTCTGCATTCAATAGATTTAAGAATCCGAACGGATTCAATTACTGCAAAGTTATTATTTTTTTGTTCTTTAGAGCCCGATTTGAAACTTATAGCGCCTTTTTATGCCCCTTTTATCGTGGCATTTAGTTAAAATTTTCTAAACGGACTTCCAGACCCATATGGCCTTGCATGTAATCAAACTTGATGCCACGGACTCAACCAATGCGTACTTGCGACGATTGTTGCCGTCGAACATGCTGGACGATTACACCATTGTAACGGCGCGCGAACAGACAAAAGGAAGGGGGCAAATGGGAACCACATGGCAATCGGAAGTCGGTAAAAACCTAACCTTTAGTGTATTAAGAGCGAATTTGAAATGGCCTATCCATCAGGGTTTCGTATTGAACCTATGTGTTTCGCTGGCCGTCCATTCCGTTTTGAAACAGCTCCGGATACCTGATCTGAGCATCAAATGGCCCAACGACATTCTGTCAGGTAGTTCGAAGCTCTGCGGCATCCTAATCGAGAACAAAATCGCTGGAAGTACCATCAATTCGTCGATTATAGGTATCGGCCTCAACGTGAACCAAACGGATTTCGGACCGGAGCTGCAGCATGTATCTTCCTTGAGGTTGGTAATGGATAGGATTTTTGATTTGGATGGGATGTTGCAGGATGTCGTGGAAAAACTGCAATCCGTTTTTTCAAGCTTGGAGACCGATGGACCGGATGCCCTTTGGAAAACTTACGAAAAACATTTGTTCAGAAAAGGGATGCTTTCCACTTTCGAGGATAGTGACGGCGAATTTTTTGAAGGACGTATCAAAGGCGTCACCCGGGAAGGAAAATTGTCCATAGCCTCGGAGGATGCGGGGACAAGGGATTTTGCGTTGAAGGAAGTGAAGTTGTTGTATTAAGGTGAGGTCGTTGTATTGAAATGAAGTTGTTGTATTGATGATCGAGGCTCTGCGTATATTCAAAGCCTCAAAATCAAGTCGGCAATGCTATTTCCAGAAGGCAAGGCGGAAGATTGTCTCGCCCGTAGAACGAATAGGCACCTTCTGCGAGCTCAAACCAAACCCCAACCAAAAAGGCGAGAAATTGGTAAGCACACCGTGGAAAGAAGGACTGCCCACTGCCCCTTCAAACTTAAATCTTCTCCAAATTCTCGGACAGAGTACCCATAAACTTGGTAATCGGCTTTTTGATCATCATGGCCATCATGGTGTTGAATTCCCCTTCAAAACTAAGGGCAACCTCGCTCTCGTTCTCGGTATTTTTCGCAATGTCGGCCGTAAGGGTAAAAGGGAGCTTTTCGCTGGCCGCGCCCAACACAATTTGACTATGGGGAGTTTGGCTCTTTCGTTCCAACACGATTTCGGGCATCCCCTTTAAGGAAAAAAGAAAACGGTCTTCATTGATCAACTCGAATTTATCGATGTTCTCGGGCATCAATTTCTCGAAATTTTTGAGGTTCGTCAAAAAGTCAAAGACTTCCTTGTCACCTTTGGGAACGGGTCTCTTGGGGGTTTCAATATGCATCTTTCTGTTTATCTTTAAAATTAAGGTGTTGACCTATAGGCCGGTCTGGTAAGTCGGTTTCCTGCCGAGGCGCCGCAAGAATGTTTCAATTTCATTGCTTCCATTCGCCAGGTTGCTTCCGCCAATCGAGCAGGGTATTCAGTTGTTCTTCATTGATGTATTGGGTCTCCAAAGCCTGCTCCATTAAATACTCATAGTCACTAAGGGTGTGCAGGGTAACATCCTTTTCACTGAAATTCTGGTCCGCCACGTGAAAACCGTAAGTGAAAATAGCCAGCATACCCTTCACCTTTGCATTTTCCGCCTTAAGGGCCTCCACCGCGTTCAGGCTACTTTTTCCCGTGCTGATGAGGTCCTCGATGACCACTACGCTGCGATGGGGTTCCAATTGGCCTTCGATCTGGTTCTTTCTTCCGTGGGATTTCGCTTCTGGACGCACGTATATGAAAGGAAGTCCCAAAACATCGGCTACCAAGGCTCCGATACCTATAGCACCTGTCGCTACCCCGGCGATAATGTCCGGTTTGCCGTAAAGCTCTTCCACCTGCTTGGCCATTTCTTCGCGGACGTAATTGCGGATGACCGGATACGAAAGTATGATGCGATTATCGCAGTAAATAGGCGATTTCCAGCCCGAAGCCCATGTAAAGGGATTTTCAGGTTTCAACTTTATTGCATTAATTTGCAGCAAAAGCTCGGCTGTTTTCCTAGCGGTGTCTTTGTCTAAAACCATTCCGCAAATGTATAAAGTTTTTGTGAACGAGTTGCCGTTGATTTTGACAAATAAACTCTCCGAGACGGCCAACGGCCAATATTTTCCACTTAACGAAGACTCGATACAAACGGCCATCAAAGCCTTGAAAAAGAAAAAGCTGGACGAGGCCTACATCTATCATCCCAACCACGAGGAAATCCTTAAGAAATTCACTAAAAAAATTCCCTTGACCGTTGCCGCCGGGGGAGTGGTCACCAACCCCGAGGGCAAGGTGCTGTTCATCTACCGGAACAATAAATGGGACCTTCCCAAGGGCAAACTCGACAAGGGTGAGTCGATAGAAGACTGTGCCATTCGCGAAGTCATGGAAGAGACCGGGGTTCAGGGCCTACGGATAGAGAATTTTCTCAAGACCACCTATCATATCTACAAGAACAGCGGTGACTATACTTTAAAGGAAGTCCACTGGTACGC
>JBAUIP010000071.1:0-15930 GCA_049683055.1 Pricia sp. | reverse complement strand
ATTAAGACGAGTTCAGTAAAAAAACCGCTCCAAAATAAATTTTGAAGCGGTCTCTTTTTAAATCGTATCGAAGTACAGATGGTTTTAGGACATCTTTCAAGGAACTCAAATAATTCTTATTTCATCTTGATTAGCTACTTTTTTCAACCGTCCTCTCCGAAAATTGAATTTGCGCATTTAGAACCTAAAAGCGGCACCAAGAGTCAAAAAAGCAACCCCGTAGCCTGCTTCCGCGAAGACCCCGAAATTTTCCGTAAAGTACCAACGGCCACCAACATAAATACTTCCCGATGGAAATGTATCGATGTCGATGTCGTTCGGGCCATCATAGGACGCTATGTTCAACGACAGCATCGCCCCGCCGTAAACATCCAAATTATCAACGTTTAGACCGTTGAAGTGGTACGCGCCCCGGAATCCAAGAATGTAATAGCGCCAATCGAAATCGTCATTACCGAAACCGAGGTCGCCGTCGTAAGCGGTCGTGCCTAGATAACCTCCCAAGCTTATGACGCCCGGACCGCCGACTTCCCAGATGCCACGTTCATAACTGGCGCTAAGCCCCAGTCCGGCATTGGCCGATCCGATAGGAGAAAAGCTTCCACCGATACCGAAACCGGCATTGATAACGTTGGTACCTTGATTGAATTCCTGCGCAGATACGGTGTGTACTGTTAATAGACCAATAGCCGCCACCGCTAATTTTAAAATCGTTTTTTTCATTGTCAATAGGTTTAGGATGTATATTGTTTTGAGAATTGATTAAGAACAAAACTACAATATTTCGATTTTGTCAAAGTAGGAATGCGATGAATTCTAAGTGTAAAATTAATTGGAAACTGGATTTTGCCAATCTTACGAATTTCAGCATACCTAAAATTGATTAGCAAGGGCCATTAGTTTTCACACATCAAACATCACACATTACACATCACAAATCGTAACCCCTTGCTTCAAGGCCGCAATCTTATCTTCCCATGACGGAACGAATTCCTGGGCGACGTGCCCTTTGAATCCCGTAGCCAAGATGGCCTTCATGATAGCAGGATAAAACAGCTCTTGAGTCTCGTCGATTTCGTGGCGACCGGGATTTCCGCCAGTGTGGTAGTGGCCAAAGTATTGGTGGTAATCCTGAATATTCCGGATGACGTCGCCTTCCATAATCTGCATGTGGTAGATGTCGTAGAGCAACTTAAAATTTTCCGAACCGAGCTGTTTGCAGAGTTCTACTCCCCATAGCGTATGGTCACACATGTAGTCGGGATGGTTGACCTTGGAATTCAGCAATTCCATTTGAAGAACGACGCCATGCTTTTCCGCGGTGGGCAGCACTTTTTTTAATCCTTCGACGCAGTTTTGGAGTCCGATATCATCATCCATGCCGTTGCGGTTGCCGCTAAAACAGATGAGGTTGGTGAATCCGCCCTCCGCAATAAGCGGAATAACCTTTTTGTAGTCCGCGATCAGCTCTTCGTGGAGTTTTGGGTCGTTCCAACCTTTTTCGATGCCCAGACCGGCGCCCCAGCACATCGAGGCGTGAATACCGTGTTTTTTCAATAGCGGAAAATCATCGGGACCGACTAGGTCGATGGCCTTCACCCCCAAGTCGTTGAGGCTGCCCAAGAACTCGTCGAGCGGCATTGGGTCATAGCACCAAAAACAAGCGCTGTGGTTGATGTTGTTCTTGAGTTCGGGAACTCCGTTTTGTAACCCAAAGGCGATATTTCTTTTGGATGCCGATGCATTTCCGGTGTTGGGGGCAAGCATCCCAACGGAAGCTGCGGCCGAGGTGCCGATAAAGGTTCTTCGTTTCATTGTCGTCTGTTTTACCGTTAAATATAATGATATTAATTTTCCGAAGGCATTCCCCCAGATTTCTTTTCGCCTTTTGTACCTTCGCATCCCGTAACAAGAAAGCCATCATGTCCGACACCAAATACATTTTCGTTACGGGGGGAGTCACTTCGTCCTTAGGAAAGGGAATCATCGCCGCCTCGCTCGCCAAACTGCTACAGGCAAGGGGCTACAAGACCACTATTCAAAAACTGGATCCCTATATCAACGTCGATCCGGGTACGCTGAATCCCTACGAACATGGGGAGTGCTATGTCACCGATGATGGTGCGGAAACGGACCTGGATCTCGGCCACTACGAGCGCTTTCTCAACGTGCGTACCTCGCAAGCGAACAACGTCACCACGGGCCGTATCTATCAGAGCGTTATCGAGAAAGAACGGCGGGGAGAATTCCTCGGTAAGACCGTACAGGTAGTACCCCACATCACCAATGAAATCAAAGAGCGCATTCAGCTGCTGGGCAATAGCGGCGACTACGATATGGTCATTACAGAAATCGGCGGTACCGTCGGAGATATTGAATCCCTGCCCTATATTGAAGCGGTACGTCAACTGGTCTGGGAACTCGGCGATCACAACGGTATTGTCATCCATCTGACCTTGGTGCCTTTTCTTTCGGCCGCCGGGGAGCTCAAAACAAAACCCACCCAACATTCCGTAAAGACCTTGATGGAAAGCGGAATTAAAGCGGATATCCTGGTATGCCGTACGGAACATGAGATTCCCGATGACCTGAGGGAAAAACTCGCGCTTTTCTGTAATGTCAAGCGAGAAGCGGTGGTACAATCCATCGACGCCTCCACCATTTATGATGTGCCGATCTTAATGCAAGAGGAAGGCTTGGATGCCGTGGTGCTACAAAAACTGGCCCTTCCCAATAATACTGTACCCAATCTGACGCAATGGAAAGAATTCCTGAACCGACATGCGAACCCTAGGCACGAAGTCAATATCGGACTTATAGGGAAGTATGTCGAGCTGCAGGATTCCTACAAATCGATTTTGGAATCGCTCATCCACGCTGGGGCAGTCAATGAGGTGCGAGTGAACATTCAATCCATCCATTCCGAACATCTCTCGGGGAAAAATCTGGTCAAGAAACTGGAACGGCTCGATGGCATTCTGGTCGCACCGGGATTCGGGGAACGCGGTATCGAAGGAAAAATTAGTGCCGTGCAATATGCCCGTGAAAATAGCATTCCTTTTTTGGGAATATGTCTGGGGATGCAGATGGCGGTCATCGAATATGCCCGGAACGTATTGGGATTGGAGGATGCGAATTCCACCGAAATGGAAGCCAATACCTCCGACCCGGTCATCAGCCTGATGGAGGAGCAAAAAAACATTGTCGATAAAGGCGGAACTATGCGTCTGGGGGCTTGGGACTGCCATCTTACGGATGGTAGTCTAGTACAGAAAGCCTACGATGGAGCCACCGAAATCTCGGAAAGGCACCGCCATCGCTACGAGCTGAACAACGCCTACAAATCACAGCTCGAGGAAGCGGGATTGCGCGCCTCGGGCATCAACCAGAAAACAAATCTGGTCGAGATTATCGAGCTGCCCGATCACCCATGGTTTATCGGAGTGCAGTACCACCCGGAGTATAAAAGTACCGTGGCCAATCCGCATCCGCTCTTTGTTGGGTTCGTTAAGGCGGCCCTGACCCATAAACTGAAACGGACCAGCGCAAACTGAATGCCGTTCGGAACTTGTGCCAGTATGGCATAAAGCGTACCTTTGGGCACATTTTTGAGAATCGATTGAAACGACCTGAGAAATACGACCTAACCGAACACCGTCCTGCCCAGCAAATGCGGGACAAAATAGTACACTTACATGGAAGAGAAGAAAATCGACATTAATTCAATCATCGGTTTTGTCCTGATATTCGGCATCCTCATTTGGATGTTTTACCAGAATCGGCCGACGCCCGAGGAGGCAGCTGCCGAAAAAGCGAAGCAGGAGCAGATGGCCGAACAGGCGGCCGAGCCGGAAGCCATGGCGAAGCCCGATGCCGCCGAGCCTACCCAGCTCAATTTGCAAGATTCCACTGCCGTAGCCGATTACAAAGGTAAAATCGGTGCTTTTGGTTTTACCCAGGCTTCCGATGGGACTACGAAACTGCAAAACGACCTGGTCTATTTGGAAATTAGCAATAAGGGCGGCCAGATTATCGAGGCCCGAATGAAGCAGTTTCATACTTATGATTCCATTCCCGTGTATCTTGTCCGTGATGGCAATGCATCCTTTGGATTGCAATTCTCGACCTCCGACAATCGTATATTAAACACTGAAGACCTTTATTTTGAGCCCTCCCTGAGCGAAAGCAACGGTAATCAAGTGCTGTCCATGAAAGCCAAGGCCGGTCCCGATCGCTATTTGGAGTACCGTTACGAGATGGAACCGGATGACTATATGGTCGATTTTACGGTTCGTACCCAAGGAATGAACGGCGTCATCGATTCAAGCAAACCGGTTACCTTGGAATGGGTGCTTAAGGGCATCCGTCACAGCAAGAGTGTGGAATACGAGAACCGCTATACCGAATTGATCTATAACCTTGAGGACGATGATATCGATTATCTTTCGGCCAGTGGAGAAGACGACGAGCAGGAGGAAGATATCAAGTGGTTGTCGTACAAACAGCATTTTTTTAGCTCCATTTTGGCGGCAAACCAAGGGAACTTCCAAAGCGCGGAATTTGAATCGGTCGACTTAGTGGAAGAAGAAAGCAAGGAAACTGCGTTCACTAAGGAATTCAAATCTACCATTCCTTTGGAGATGGCCGGTGGCGAGTTGGTCAAGAACATGCACTGGTACTACGGCCCGACCGATATCGATGTATTGGCGAAGTACGATGACTTAGGCCTTGACGATTCCATTTCTTTCGGATGGGGTATCTTCGGATGGATCAACCGCTATGTTTTTACGCCTTTCTATTCTTTTCTAAGTTCGTTTCTACCGTACGGAATTGCCATTATCATTATGACCATCCTGGTGAGGCTGGCCTTATCGCCTGCTACATACAAGTCGTATCTCTCCCAAGCGAAAATGAAGGTTTTGAAACCTGAAATCGCCGAATTGGGCGAAAAGTACAAGGACAATCCCATGAAAAAGCAGCAGGAGACTATGAAGCTTTATAGTAAGGCGGGAGCGAGTCCCATGAGCGGATGTGTGCCCGCGCTTCTACAGATGCCGATATTCTATGCGCTGTTCATGTTCTTTCCGTCGTCGTTCGCGTTGCGTCAGAAATCCTTTTTATGGGCCGAAGATTTATCCTCTTACGATGTGGTGGCCGAGCTGCCTTTCAACATCCCATTTTATGGAGATCATGTGAGTCTGTTCCCGATTTTGGCATCCGTAGCCATCTTCTTTTATATGACGATGACCACGGGGCAGAATATGCCCTCCCAACCCGGTATGCCGAACATGAAGTTTATCATGTATCTCATGCCGGTGATGATGTTGTTCTTTTTCAACAACTATGCAAGTGGACTCAGTCTGTACTATTTCGTATCCAACCTAATTACTATCGGAATCATGTTGGTCATCAAGAACTTTATTTTGGACAACGAGCGCATCCATGCCCAAATACAGGAAAACAAGAAAAAGCCGAAAAAGGAGAACAAGTTCCAGCGCAAAATGCGTGAGATGATGGAACAGGCCGAGGAGCAAAAGAGGGTCGGGAAGCGGTGAACAATCTTGTTGATTTATTTTGGTAAGGTAGCTGAAGGATTTGAAAATAGTCCCATAAAAAAAGCCTCCCTGGATACCATCCAAGGAGGCTTTGAACTTTACTAATATCTCGAACTATTAGAGATTTAGAAGAGTAAGAATTTCTTCTGGCAGTAAAACCTTGTCAATAACATGCACGACGCCATTGCTGGTCTCAACATCCGGAGTAGTCACCGTAGCGTTGATATCGGTAGCATCATCGATTTGCACGCTTCCATCTGCCAAAACGATAGTTACACTCTCACCCTGTGCGGTCTCTATCATTTGATCATCGGATAGGCTAGTGGAAAGAGCCGCCGTACCGGATACTACATGGTAACTCAAGACGGTGGCCAGTATTTCCATTTCGTCTTCCGTATCGAAATCCTCGATACTTGTGTAATTAGGTCCCAATAAATCGAGCAATTCTTGAAACGCTTCGTCCGTTGGGGCGAAAACGGTGAAAGGACCGTCACCTTCCAAAGTCTCTACCAAATCGGCATCGGCCTGAACTAAGGCTTCCACTAAAATGCCCAAGCCCTCAGTACCCTGAGCGGTTTCTACGATGTTGGAATCACCATCGACGCCATCTTCTTCTTCATCACCATCTTCTAGAGAGGCAACGAAATCTAGTGCTTCCTGTGGCAATAAGACCTTGTCGATAGTATGTGCTATACCGTTGGTAGCAGCAATATCGGTCGCCGTAATGTTCGCGTCTACTTCGGATGCATCACCAATAACAAACGTATCTCCCGAAGCTATTACCTCGATTGAATTTTCTGGAAATGCGGTAGCAACTGAACCTGCAGCCAATGCGGATGCCGGTACACTATCGGGAACAACGTGATAGAGAAGAATATTCCTTAGCAGATTGATTTCTTCATCTTCGTCAAAATCATCAAGGCTTTCGTAATCGTCCCCTAATGTTTCCAGTAATGCTAGAAACGCATCGTCGGTGGGGGCAAAAACCGTAAACGGACCTTCGGAGCTTAGTGTTGCGGCCAATTCAGCCTTTACTACCGCTTCTTCCAAAAGGGAAAGATTTTCGGTGGCTACCACTATTTCGGTCAACGTCTGTGTTGCCGCTGGCGGAGTTTCCGCGTTGATAGCATCCAGTGCCGCCTGAGGCAGTAAAACTTTGTCGATGATATGCACTACACCGTTTCTTGCGATTACATCAGGCTCCAAGACTTGCGCATTGTCATCGGAAGCATCCTGAACAAAAACGCCGCCGTCAAGACTGATGGTGATGTCCTCGCCCTGAAGCGTGGTTATCGTCTGTCCATCGGAAAGAGTGGACGCAAGGGCTCCGGTTCCATTAATTACGTGGTAGCGAAGAATCTCGGCGAGCAAGGCCCGCTCTTCCTCTGACTCGAAGTCCTCCAACGAATCGTAGTCGTCGAGGGAACCTAATAGTTCCGTAAAAGCATCATTGGTAGGGGCGAAAACCGTAAAAGGTCCGTCACCGCTTAAAGTGCCGATCAAATCAGTGCCTTCATTTTCGTCCGCTGTGGCCAACGCATCGACCAATACGCTCAAGGAGGGCGACCCTTGTGCGATTTCGACGATATTCTCATCATTATCTACGATGACATTCCCGTCGTCGTCGTCGCTACAGGCCGATAGCCCAAAAATTAGAATGGCGAAAAGCGAAATGCTTTTCCACATAGAAAGTGTTCTCATAATAATAGGTTTTAAAAAATGTTTAACTTAAACTTAATTCAATTAAACAAAATCTGATTCAAATACCTTTATTATGTCAACCGTGTGGTTTTTTCGGTAGAATTCATGTGTTCAGCAGTAACATAACAGCCGATAGGTAAACAAAACTTCGTTTAACGTTTGTCTAAGATATTGAAACAATATGGCTGGTTCCATATTTTGAAACGCATTTATCAATACTTTAACAGGGAAAATGATTCGGCAATCGACTGCCAAATAGAACACGGTTTTTTCTTGACCCTAAACAATAATTTGTGAGCGTTATCGCTTAAAAAACCAAAGACCCCAACATTTCTGTCGAGGTCTTTAGCATCTAGTTAGATCGGTTTGGTAAGATTTGGGATTGTAAAGATGCGACCTAATTGCCGCTTATAAAAAATTGAGTTGTCAAGTGGACTATTTTGTATGCTAAACTAGAGGAAGCTGTGGTCTGTTTTTTTCAGGTGGATTATTGATAGCTTTAAATGGCTATAAAATTTTCCTTGAATTACTTTGAACTGAATCATGACTTGTCCCGACGGCCTGAATCTGACCTATATTTCGTATTTTTGCAGCTTAATTTAGAAGGGATGAAAAAGGTAGTTGTCGGACTTTCAGGGGGTGTCGATTCCAGCGTGGCAGCGTATCTCTTGCGGGAGCAGGGGTATGAGGTTATCGGCCTCTTTATGAAAAACTGGCACGACGATTCGGTGACGATTTCAGAGGAATGTCCTTGGCTAGAAGATAGCAATGATGCCCTTATCGTTGCGGAAAAGTTGGGAATTCCCTTTCAGACGGTTGATTTGAGCGCGGAATATAAGGAGCGTATCGTCGACTACATGTTCGCCGAATACGAAAGGGGACGCACCCCGAATCCGGATGTGCTTTGTAACAGGGAAATCAAGTTCGACGTTTTCCTGAAAATAGCCTTACAGTTGGGGGCTGATTTTGTGGCGACCGGACATTATTGTCGCAAGGGTGTCCTACAGCATGCGGATGCCAGCGAAACCTATCGCTTACTGGCCGGGGTGGATGCCAACAAAGATCAATCCTATTTTCTGTGCCAGCTATCCCAAGAGCAGCTGGCCAAAACGCTTTTTCCCATTGGGGAGCTGACCAAGCCGGAGGTGCGAAAAATTGCATCCGATAACGGATTGATTACAGCTGATAAAAAGGATTCCCAAGGGCTCTGCTTTATCGGAAAGGTGCGCCTGCCCGATTTTTTGCAACAAAAACTCAAGCCCAAAAAGGGAGTCATCGTGGAGGTGCCCTCGGACGTTCCCCAGTTACGGGAAACTGTTCCTAATTTTCCCGATAAGACGACTGAGCTAGCCTACTTTTCCGAAAAACCACTGTACAGAGTCACTGATGGCCAAGTGGTGGGCGAGCATCAAGGGGCGCACTATTTCACCAAAGGCCAACGCAAGGGCTTGGATGTCGGGGGTACTAAAGAACCGCTGTTCGTTATCGATACCGATGTGGAAGAAAACGTCATCTATACCGGGCAGGGAAAATCGCACCCGGGCCTCTATCGCAGAACCTTGTTCGTAGCCGATGATGAGCTGCACTGGGTACGGCCCGACCTGGCCCTGGCAACGGATGGAAGAATGTCCGTTATGGCCCGCATCCGCTATCGACAACCATTACAAGAGGCGACCCTGTACAAAATCGAAGGGGGATTGTACGTGGATTTTAAGGAGAAGCAGTCCGCTATCACCGAAGGGCAGTTTGTGGCGTGGTATGTAGGCGATGAGCTGGTGGGTTCGGGAGTTATCTCGTAGCTATGGGTTGAAGGTCGAGTGCCATAAGGTTTATATTGAAACCAAGCCAAAGTTCAAGTAGTTCTATGCACAATTTTGAAAACCTATCTTTAGGACAATGTGTTCACTAGAAAATAGTTTATCCCCTATGCAAAATAGAATCACGGAACTTTTTGGCGTGCAATACCCCATAGTCCAGGCGGGAATGGTCTGGGCCAGTGGATGGCGATTGGCCTCTGCGGTTTCGAATGCGGGAGGCTTGGGACTTCTCGGTGCTGGTTCGATGTACCCGGAGGTGCTTCGGGAGCATATCCAAAAAAGCAAACAGGCAACGAATTTCCCGTTTGGGGTAAACGTACCGTTGATGTATCCCGATACGGACAAACTCTTCGATATTATCATTGAGCTCGGGGTCAAGGTTGTTTTCACCTCCGCCGGTAATCCTAAAACCTATACTACTTATTTGAAAGAGCGGGGCATAACGGTCGTTCATGTCGTGAGCAGTGTCAAGTTTGCTCGAAAAGCAGAGGATGCCGGGGTCCATGCGATAGTGGCGGAAGGCTTTGAGGCCGGGGGACATAACGGAAGGGACGAGACGACCAGCATGACCTTGATTCCCGCGGTAAAGGAACAGATCGAAATTCCTCTGATCGGAGCCGGAGGCATCGCTTCCGGTCGGGCCATGCTCGCGGCCATGGTCCTAGGCGCTGACGGCGTGCAGGTTGGCAGCCGGTTTGTCGCCAGCCATGAGGCATCATCCCACGAATTGTTTAAGAAAAAAGTGGTAGAAGCCGGGGAGGGCGACACGCACCTGACGTTAAAAGAACTGGCACCCGTTCGCCTTTTGAAGAACAAGTTTTATCAAGATGTGCAGCAAGCCTATGCGCGAGGGGCGACCGCGGAGGATTTAAAAACGCTCTTGGGCCGCGCCCGCGCCAAACGAGGTATGTTCGAAGGCGATATGGACGAAGGCGAATTGGAAATTGGGCAGGTATCTGCCCTCATCCATGACATCAAGCCCGCTGCGGAAATCGTGAACGATATGATGCGGGAGTTTGAAGCGGCAAAGCTGGAAATAAAGTCGTCAAATTAGCAGCTTTCCTTCAGCTATTACTGGCAACAAGTACCA
This sequence comes from Pricia sp., assembly GCA_049683055.1. Lineage (GTDB taxonomy): Bacteria > Bacteroidota > Bacteroidia > Flavobacteriales > Flavobacteriaceae > Pricia. The sequence goes on along the minus strand of JBAUIP010000071.1, from coordinate 5,767 downwards.
TACAGCAAAAAACAGGGATTTCCTTTTAACCAAAGGATGGATTCCGCTCACATGAGCATTGAATTGCGTCCTATCGGATTTGTTCCTCTTGATCTGGAAAAGCACAAAACGGAGCGAGATTAAATATCAAGAACTTTCTTCCTGCTTCATCCCCGCCAAAAATTCGATAAGATCTCTCAGCTCCCGTTTGGTAATCAGTTTTCCCATGGCGGGCATGGCCGAGGGCATATTCTCCCTTTTTTCGATCCGCCCTGCGGGAACTTCCAAAGGCTCAGCGGCACTGGTTCTCAGAGTCAGGCCCTCTTCCGTTTCTTCCTCCAGGATACCGGTCACTTTTTGCCCGTCTTTCAAGATCAAGGAGACGCTGCCATAGCCAGGAGCCAAACGTGCGCTGGGTTTGATAAGGGATTCCAACAATTCTTCCCGGGTCAGGATATTTCCGATGTTTTGTAAGGGCGGCCCAACGGCATCTTCCGATTCCCCGTCGGCGTGGCATCGGGTACACTGGGCGGTAGGATTGTTATTGAAAACCCGCCAGCCTTGTCTGGCATCTCCGCCTTGAAGAGTTTCCTGATAAGCTAGCATCTCATCTTCGGAGGCTTTTTGAGTTTCCAATTTTGCCATCAACTCTTCCGACCCTGATGCTTTTATCGCTTCGGTCAAGTCAAGGGTAATGCTTTTATCCAACTGGTCGGAGTTCGCCCGTTCTATCAGATTTTCCAATACTTCCCCACTTTTATCCAAGGGGAGTTCGCCAAGAACGCCCAATAAGATTTGCTGTTCACGGACCGACCCGTTCTTAAAAATTGGATTGACAATGGCCGGAAGATTTTCTTTGGAGATGTCCATTTGTGGAATCAGTCCCACCGCCTTGGCCCGAACTTGCGGGTCTTTGTCTTTCATTCCCAAGCCCATGGCAAGTTCGATTTCGTCGTAATCCAAATTACCCAAAGCGCTTAGTGCGGCAGCTCTTACCTCGGTAGACCTATGGGTACCCATGATGCGCATGAGCGGTGCGTTGTAGCTCTTTATATCGAGATTGGCCAAGACTTTGGAAATTCCGATTAAAATTTCTGGATTCTGGTCCTCTAAAAAGATAGGGATATCTTCCTCAATTTTGTCTTTGATACCATTGGGGTCGCGCTTGATTTCACCACGATACCGACCATCTACCCTATCGAGCAAGGAGGGTTGCGCCCAAGTACCCAATGCCGCCAACGCCTCTCCTCTCAAGGTATCCGATACACTTCTCCGTTTGGCAAAATCGATGAGGTTTTCCAAGGCATCGTCGCTGCCGACCCGTAAGGCTGCATTGATACTGCGCCGCAATAGGGCTTGGGAGGTAAATTTTTCATCCGCCAACAGTCCTGCTAATTCCGGAAGGCCCTTTTCGATGGACCAGTCGTCATTAATTGCCCGTGCGGCTTCCGTAACGATGTATTCCTCTTCGTCCTGTAGGAATTTCGCGATGCGCGGGTCTTGCCATTTGCGAAGAATAAGCACCGCGGCGATGCGAAGACTTCGATCGGGACTTTCCGACAGGGCAAGGATCGGTTCTTTTTTTCCGATACGGGATAGGGCGAGTACAGCGGCATGCCTCAGGTATAGGTCCTTATCGTCGTTGGCGGCTATCATATCCAGCAAAGGCTGAACGGCGGATTCCTGTTCGATACGCCCCAAGGCTTGGGCCGCGAAAAACTGGACCCTCGGGTTTTCGTGTTGTAAAAGCGGAATCAATTTCGGACCGGCATCCTTATATTTAAGGTCACCTAAAATCTTCACCGCTTGGGCAATGATTTCTTCATCGGGGTCGGAAAGTAATTGAATGAGCGGTTGTGCCTGCTTCGGGTTCTTGGCGGCGAGCTGGCCGATACCCCAAATGGCGTGGATGCGCGCGAATTGATTGGAGCCTTTTCCGCTGGACCCGTTTCCGTCAGTACCTCCATCCAGTACTTCCTCGAATGTTTCATTTCCCGAACCGCTTTTCACAAGGGCAAACTGTGCCTTTTGTCGAATGCGTTTGTCAGGATAGGCAAGTAGCTCCATCAATCGATCGGTGGACTGGTCTTCGTAATCCAAGGTCATCAAGCGCTCGGTTTCCTGGCGTTGCGCTTTCAGATCGTTTTCGTTTTCGGTCACATCAAGTTTCCAGACCCGACCGTAATTTTTGGTATTCCAGCCATTGATCCAATCTGCCAGGTAAAGTGCGCCATCGGGACCGAATTCGATGCCCGTCGGCAATACGCCGCTCAAAATGCTTTGGTCGGTATCCAACTCAAACGAAGCACCTTTTGGTTTTAGGTCAAAGGCCCAGATATGTGACCGATCGGGATTACCGACGAACTCCACCAGAAAGAATTTGTCCGTCCACTTCTTACCCAAAGCGGTACCGGGGTTATACTGCATCCCGGTCGGGCCATTGTGAAAATTTTGTATTGGCGGAATGATATAGGCTGCTTGCCCTTCCCATCGGGGAACATACATTTTTTCGTCCATCCAAACATTGTAGCCATTGTTTTCGGGGTCGGTGTACTTTCCGTACTGCCAGTTCGCCCGCCATCCGGCATCGGAACCTTCGACGATATGTACCAGCCGTTCGCTTTCCCCGGCATGATCGCCATCGTTATCCGAGGAAATTATATTGCCATAGGCATCGAAAACAAATTCATGGGTGTTGCGAAGGCCGTGGGCGAAAATCTCAAAATCACTACCATCGGGATTGCTGCGTACGATGACCCCTTGATTAGGATACTTATGCTTGTTGCCTTCCGGGTCGGTGATGTTCGCCCCGATATCGCCGATGCCCCAGTAGATTTTACCATCCGGGCCTTCGACGACGCCGGACATTCCGTGCCCCCCGAAGCCAACGTGCACGGCGAAACCATGGGATATCGAGGTTTTCTCGTCCAAGACCAGATCATCGTTGGTATCACTAAGCCGCCACATATCGGGACCGACCCCGATAAAGACATCTTCGTCACGTACGAGCAGCGCTCCGGCCACATCGGTAATTTCTTCATTGAAATCCTCCAGAATACGGGTGGATCGATCGGCGATACCGTTGTTGTTGCTGTCCTCCAGCATCCAGACTTCTTCCTTTTCCACCGTCAGGTCTTTCCAGTCGTGCGAACCGTCTTCGTTCAGGTCTTTGAGCCATTCGTTTTCCTCATTTTTATCGGGAGCAAAGGTCTGCCGTAAAAAATCCCGCCGATCCTCTACCGATTGTAACGAAATCGAGGGGGTCATCCAATCTTGATGCCCTCGGATATCGAACTCCGAATTCTTTTGGCGGTTGGTCCGGGTCAGGTAAACCCTGCCCTTATTATCGATGGACATGGCGATCGGGTCGGGCGCCAGGGAGTCGGAGGCCCAAAGGCTAAGCTCCAATCCTTCCGCAATCTTTGGGGAAATGCTCTGTCGAGTTTCCCTGGCCCTGCTGACCTCGGAGAGGGAATCTTCCTTAATGACCAAAGGCGTTTCTTTGGGCTTTTTAGGAGTTGTATTACAGGATGCCAAAAAGATTGTACCCGCCAAAAGTGAAAACGCAGGCAAAATTCTGAAGTTCAATTTCATTGTTTGGTTTTTTGAGTTGAAAGACGAGCCAAGGCAAGTTATTTTTTCTGCTCCGCCACAATGCGGTCGACAACGGACTTCGCCCCGTCGACCTCATCATTATTGACATATATCTCGCGAGCCCCGTCGATATTGGCGGCAAAACCTGCCAATCGGGCCGACTCGGAAGCATCTTTTACGATAGGTTCGATTCGCATTTCTTGCAGTTGGGTGACTATCTGTTGTACGATAAACGGATTTCCGGTGTAGATTTTAGTGTAATCGCTGCTCATAAAATATAGTTTGAAAATAGTCTCTAAGATAGCAATAAGTTTTCGGATACCTTTTTTTTTCAGGATTTCCTAGGATGAAAATCGTTGATGACCCGCGTCAGGTCGCTTCGGTCGAGATGCACGTAAACCTCCGTGGTGGTGATGCTTTCGTGGCCCAACATCTGCTGAATGGCCCTCAGGTCGGCTCCGTTTTGAAGCAGGTGCGTCGCAAAGGAATGCCGAAAGGTATGGGGACTGATATTTTTTTTCAATCCCGTTTTAACGGCCAATTGCTTGACTATGGTAAATAGCATTGCGCGGGTCAGCTGCCGGCCCCGTCGATTGAGAAAAAGGATGTCCTCATGGTCTTTTTGGATGTTCTGGTGCATCCTTATTTCACTACGGTAGAGGTTGATGTACTTTTTGTTGATTGCCCCGATGGGTACGAACCGCTGCTTGTCTCCCTTGCCGGTGACCTGTATAAAATCCTCTTCAAAAAAAAGATCGGATATTTTAAGATTGACCAGTTCCGAGACCCGCAGACCGCATCCGTACAGGGTTTCCAGCATGGCACGGTTGCGCTCGCCCTCGGGTTTGGATAGGTCGATGGCCGAGATGAGGTCATTAATTTCTTGTTCGGACAGGGTGTCGGGCAGCTTTCTTCCTACTTTGGGAGATTCGATAAGGTCTAGGGGATTATCCTTTCGGTAATCCTCGAAAACCAGATAACTGAAAAAACTTTTTAATCCAGATATGATTCGCGCCTGGGAACGGGGGTTCATGGTGCGCGCCACTTCGTAGACAAACCGTTGTATCAGTTGTTTGTTTGCCTCGAGAGGGCCATCGGGCAGGTTGTTTTCCTCTAAAAAAGCCATGAGCTTCCGAACGTCGCGAACGTAGTTCTGTCGGGTGTTTACTGAGAGTCCCCTTTCGATGTTGAGGTAGTGCCGATAGTCGTCGAGTGCTTGTTGCCAGTTCATGTTCAAATAGGATGGAAGGCGGATGAGGTTTCTCAAGGCGGACTCCATTTCCGGATTCAGGACGGTTCAATTCACAAAGTTACGTATTACGTTGTTGTTAGGATTTTTCTGATGGCATTCCAAAGTTTTCTATCTTTGAACCTGACAACTATTTTAATTAAACTCACGATGAAATCCAGTTTTCCTGTATTTTTCTTGATATGTTGCCTGGGTATGACAGGTTCGAACGCTCAGGTGTTTCAAGGCAACGGCCCTTCCGGCGGTAGTGCCGAGATTAATTTTGGGGCCAAGGCAGGCCTTAATATCTCGACCTTCGTTGGGGACGAGGTCAACGATATCAGCTCGAATCTCGGAGCTTATGTCGGTGGGATGGCCGAGATTCCGATGTTTTTTGACGATTTTTATTTGCAGCCCGAATTGCTGCTATCGTTCCAAGGGCCCGATATCGGACCGGAAGATTTGAACCTGACCTATATTCACCTACCCATTATGGCGAAATATCATATCATTGACAAAATAGCGGTGGAATTGGGCCCGCAGATAGGCTACAAAATTGCCGATAACACCGATGATATTCCCGGGTTGGAGACCAACTCCTTCCAGTTTGCCTTGAATGCGGGCGGTGGCTATCGTTTAAATGACAATTTTTACTTTCAACTGCGGTACGGGCTGGGGTTCTCCAACGTACTTGAAAGCCCCGACCTCAGAAACGCCGTATTTTCGGTCGGAGCCTGTTATTTTTTCTGAACTATGAAAATATGCATCATCAACGGCCCCAATCTCAATCTTTTGGGGAAACGTGAGCCGGACGTCTACGGTGACCAAAGTTTTGACGATTATTTTGCCGAGCTGCAGTTCAAATTCGGGAAGGTGGAGCTGGAACATTTTCAATCGAACATCGAGGGCGAACTGATCGGGAAAATTCAGGAAGTCGGGTTTTCCTATGATGGCATCGTACTCAAT
>JBAUIP010000070.1:0-4543 GCA_049683055.1 Pricia sp. | reverse complement strand
GTTCCATATCTCTCCCGATTGAAATGGCGTGTTCCAATAGGCCGTCGATAAGCCTTCCCAATTTCTCGGACGACATCTTTATCATACCCAAGATTTTTCTCCCTTTTTCGTCCAACATTTCCGAATGGCCTTTTTGCAATACATCCGTAAAAGTCCAGATGTTTCCTAATGGGGATTTTAGGTCGTGTGCCACGTTGTCCACAAAACTTTCCAATTCGGCATTCCTACTTTCAAGCTCTTGGTTAACCCTTACGAGTTCCAATTTGCTTTTACGGAGTTCCAACAAACGCATTATCTGTTCGGACAGGACATTTAGGGCATCGACCTGGGCCTTGTCCAGTATTTTAGGTTCATGGTCTATGACACAGAGTGTGCCGAGCGGTAATCCCTCACGTGTCATGAGAGGGACGCCTGCGTAGAAAATGACATTTGGGTCGGAAGTGACCAATGGATTGTCGTGGAAACGTTCGTCCTTTCGAGCATCCTCTATTACAAAAAGGCCTTCCTTTTCGTTTACCGCATGCGCACAGAAGGCGTGTTCCTTTGGGGTTTCCCGTACTTTCAGGCCATGGTTCGACTTGAACCATTGTCGCTTGTCGTCCAGTAAGGTTATCAACGAAATAGGGGTGCCGCAGATGTGTGCGGCCAGTCGAGTCAAATTATCGTAATCAGCTTCGGGAAGACTGTCCATAACCGAGTAAGTCTCCAACGATTCAAGTCTTTCCCGTTCCTGTTTGTGATCCTTTGCTGCTTTCATGATAATCTTATAAATACTTTGTGACTCACGTGTAATAAAATATGTGACGAAATCGGTTTTATGACCTACGGATGAAATACAAAAAGGTTCTACTATTCAATAAGACGGGTTTATGCTTACAATCATTATTAGGATAATAATTCTTAAAAATAAGTCTGATGATGGTGTTAGAAGTAGGGGGTCAGGGGGGAGACTTATAACCCGCCCTTATTGTTGATAACCTTTTATGTCCTTTCTTACCATCACGCCTCTCTTCTTTGATTCTGTTCATAAACTGTCGAAAGCGTTTCATCGTCCAGACTTTGGTGCCTCCGTTCATCGTTTTGATACCTGAAACACTCATCGAGTCCGGGGTAGCATTGTAGCCCGACGTCGGCAGGGAACATATATACGTGCTTGTAGGTGATGTTCATCGCCCATACCGCCCCGGACGTTCGAAATTAAGGTTTTTCGGCAAGTATTTGTAGATTCTGTGCAACTCATCCTTTTCCCGCTTCGAGGTGTTCGGATTCGGACCCGTGGCCAATAGGCCTATGAGCCGGAAAAGCCGCTCGATGTGCTTCTTGCCGACGAGGTAGCCCTTATCCTTCTCGAGATTCTATCGAGACAGTTCGAAGATAAGTACAACTAGCAAGACACCAAAAGAGAAGAAAGAACCGAAGAAATTGCTATGCCGATACACTCTTGCAAGTTTCAAAAATCATACTTCTTCTTCAGCGCATACTGCAACAGCTCCCCCACCTTTTCAATACCCATCCACAGATATTTCAATCACTGGTTTTCAAGGAGCACATTTTATTCACAGCAAATTGGGGGAGAATAACAGCTACAGCATAGTAGAACATCACCTTAATTGTTAAAAGAATTAATGATAAAACCCTCCAGTTGTACACTAGAATCCACAACCTATACATTTTGACCTTCATCACATAGTTCTTTCCATTAGCTTTCTAACAATTGAAAGACCCATGCCATGAAGAAATTCCGATATGCCTACGTAGCCACCATTTTTGTGATATTAATATCGACCTCATCATGTGTAAGTACACGTGTAGAGGCTAGCCCCTACCAAGATAGTGTTGAAAATCTGGAATGCCGAAAAGAATCGAGCTGGAGCTACTACTGGGGCCTAAAACAGAAACGGGTCGACGCTAATCCCGAAGTGGCCGGCAACGAATGTCCCTGTAGGGAGGGTGCCCTGTCTTGGGTCGTGGTAAAAACCTCCTTTACTGATTTTCTTCTCAGCTCCGTAACTCTGGGTATCGCTAACCATAGAACGGTGACCTACGGTTGTGCCCGACCTCAGAACGGGGAAGGTGATTTGGATAACTAAAACATTAGATTATGACCCCAACTGGAATAGACCCGCTTCCCATTCAAAAATGGACAAACAAGCACCAGAATTTTACGCATGACCTGGTGCCCAATGCCTCCTTCAAACTTTGGAACCCGCCGGGCCAAAAACATCGGGAGCGGTATAGAGCCACGACCAAGAATTTTCAATGGCTTATCGACCATGCCATAAAAAACAATCTGAAATTGAGGGCGATAGGCAGCGGATGGTCCTTTACCAAAGTGGGCGTTACCGAAGGGGGACTGATAGATACGGCATCCTTGAATTTTTCTTTCCCCATTTCCGAGAACTATATGAGTCCCAATTACGCACAGAAACCCGAAGACCTATACTTCTTGCAATGCGGGGCCATCATCCACGAAGTGAACACCCGGCTGGACGCCAAAGTTCCGCAGCGATCCATCAAGGCGTCGGGGGCGAGCAACGGGCAGACCATCGCCGGTGCGTTGTCGACCGGCACCCATGGAGCTGCCATCCGCGTAGGGGCAATTCCAGATTTTGTGGTAGGCCTCCATTTGATTACGGGCGCGGACAAACACATTTGGCTCGAGAGGGCGAGCTATCCTGTGGCATCCCAAGAGTTTGTGACTTGGCTGGATGCCGATTTGGTGCAAGATGATGCGCTTTTCGATGCTGCCTTGGTCAGTTTCGGAAGTTTCGGATTCATTCACGGCGTCATGATTGAGACCGAGCCCCAGTTTTTACTGACCGAATACCGTGAAGGTCCCATGGCTTATAATGACACCTTGAAAAATACCATGAAAACCTTGGACTTTTCCGGACTCAACCTTCCCGGCACGGGAGCCCACGGCGACATGTACCACTTCGAGGTACTCTTCAACATTCATGACTTTGAACCGAACAACGCCGCAAAAGGCGCTTTTGTAAAATACATGTTCAAAAAGCCTTTCCAATTACCACATACACCCCTTCAGCGCAATAATGTTTTCACTTATGGCGATGACCTTTTGGGAATCATCTCCACCGTTTTGGACAAGCTGCCGGGTTCTGGCAAGGCCATTCCCGCTATGGTCAACCTGATGTTCGGCCTCGCTTTCAAACCGGAACCTCCACGGGTAGGCACAGTGCGCGAAATGTTCAATTACACCAAATTCAGGGGCAAGGTAGCGAGTGCCGCTATGGCTATCGACAAAAGGGATTCGCCCCGGGCAGTAGAACTTATCGTCGAGGTGAACAAGCAAAAACCTTTCGCGGGCGGACTGGCACTACGTTATGTCAAAGGCACCCGAGCGACCTTGGGGTTCACCAAATTCAGCGATACCTGCGTACTCGAAATGGACGGCGTAGATGGCCAAGCGGCAAGGGATTTCTTTGAAACGGTCTGGAACAGGTTTGAGCAGGAGAACATTCCCTATGCCCTGCATTGGGGCAAAATCAACTTCAACCTGAACGAAGCGCGGATCAAAAAAATATACGGGCCGGCCAAGGTCAAATCATGGGTCGACGCCCGCAACCAAATACTTGATATGGCAGCGCTTCCCGTTTTTACGAACAAATTTATCGAGCGGTGCGGACTGGACAAGCTTCATGCGGCAATCGTATAGCGACCCAGAGCCGGGAGTTATTGCAAAACTATTGTCAGCAAAATTCATGGGTTCTTCAGGTCGAGGGATTTTTGAAGATAAATAGAACAAAATTTAAGCATCCCCCATTCTAATAAACCCCATAAATCGAATACCATGTTTCTAAAATGGTTTGTCAAGGGAACGAACACCTTCATCACAATATGGATGGCCCTCTCGTTGCTCATCCTTTTCTGCAATTCTGCTTTCTGGATCAACGACCTTATTTCGCATCCGCAACATGGTATGTTCGACGATTTCGACCGTATCTCCGACATTATCCAAAAACAAGGTAAGCAGTTTTGGTACCGGGCCTATTTCGTGCTCGACCTCTTTTGGGCGTTCTATCTTTTGATGATTATCGGCAACCTCTCCAAGGATGCCAAGGGAATTCGCCTGATTGACTACAAACGCTCAAGAACCTTGGCTTCCTACCTTTTTGTCGGGTTCGCATTCATCGCCTTTGTATTGGATATGCTAGAGGGAATTTACTATTGGACGTACCACAGCGGGATGCTGAGATGGATCGTCCCCCTGAAAATAGGATGCTATCTGGTCTGCTTGGGATTTTTATGTTACTGGTTCCTCAAATCATACCTGTTGCCCAACCTGAAATCCATTCTCCGGTTCGTCGGCACCTCAATCTTGAGCATCGTTTTCATACTGCTAGTTTACGGACTGATTACCATGATGCCGCAGGGAGGTACCATTATTGTCGAGCTGTTCTACCATCCGATAAACATCATTATCTTTTTCACCATGGTTACCTTTTTGGCCATCATGATTTCCCATTATCCGGTTTACGTCGATATTTGGTTGCATTCCGACAACAGTTGCGTGGCCCTTAAA
>JBAUIP010000069.1:0-4380 GCA_049683055.1 Pricia sp. | reverse complement strand
CGGCGGTATACCCTTCTAGTTGATAGGCGTATTCATTTTTTTGCGGATTACTGTAATGGATTCCTAAAAGTTCGATACTGAACTCATTTTCATTGTGCCTGAACTCCAGCTGATTTTTATGGGAAAGTGCCTTGTTCAGAACGACTCTATCATTCAACTTTTCCCCTATTCCAACGGAGCTGTTCAAAACTTCCAATTCGTCGAAAATTAATTCTGGTCGATACGGATTCGCATTAATCAAACGGGGATTGAAATAATTCAATCCATCAATACCCCCAAAATAGAGAATTCCTTCCCTGTTTTTAAAGGCTGAACCTATTTTGAAGGAATTGGACTGAAGGCCATCCTTAAAATCAAAATGATCGAGTTCTTCCGTTTCCGGATCGAGCCTGGTGAGACCCCTGCCGCCAATCCATAAATGGCCAGTGCCATCCTCCAAAAGCGATTCGATATCATTATCGGGAAGACCTTCGGTTGTGGTATATCTTCTAAATAGAGGCTCATCCGTATCTTCGATCATTTTGTTCAAGCCTCCGCCTAAGGTACCGACCCAAAGGTTTCCGCTCGAAGACCTGAGTACAGGCCATACGTAATCGGAACCCAATGATGTACTGTCGTTGACGTTGAATCTATAATTAGTTACGGAACTTATCGTCGAATCGTTGTAGACCAATTTTGAAAGTCCTTTGTCTATGGAACTTATCCAACAGGTATTCGGCAGTTTATCATCGAAATACAAATAACTTAGATTGTTGGTGGGCAGCACATTGGATTCGTTCAAATAAGTGAGGGCCTTGCCCTCATCATCCAATATAACCCCACCATTGTCAAAAGTGATGACCCATAACCTATCTAGGTGGTCTGCGCCGACCCCAATGACCTCGTTGCTGGGCAATCCATCATCCTTTTCTTTATAGGACCGTATCAATTTCCCGTTCTTGTAAAGCCAAAGTCCATCGAACCTCTTGCCGACCCATAGAAATCCATTTTCATCCAAATACAAAGAGGATATATGCCCGCCGGTGATAATTTCCGAGGTTTTGTCCTGTTCGTTATAATATGCCAAACCGCTCCTTGTTCCTATCCATAAATTCTCACCCTCTCCCGTAATCGCCGTGATATAATTATCCGAAAGTTTACTGTTTTCCCTATCGATAATTTGAAAGGGTTTGGCCCTAAGATCGATATAATGGGTACCCCCGCCGGAAGTGCCGATCCATAAGATATCGAAAGAGTCTATCAATAGGTCATTAACGCGATTGGTGCTCAAGTAATTGGCAGATGTGTATTCAGTTTTAATCACATAATTTCCTGACAAGGTTTTTTGGAGGAGAAGCATTCCATTGTTGTGAAGGCCCACCCAAATGTTGCTTTTATAGTCGATTGCTAATTGGCTTACCTCTTGCAAAGAACCCTCGTAAAGGTTGCGAATTTCCAATTCCTCGTCTATCGAAAAGATTCCCTCTGGGGTCGAAACATAGATTTGATCTTCATGCTTGGTCAACGAGTAAGTTTCCCGAAAAATCGGTTTATCGAAACGTTTTGCCTTTTTTGAGCTACAATCGACTCTCCAGATACCTTTGCTTCTCGTATTGACCCATACATGGGATTTGAAATACAAAACATCGAGAATTTCGCCCTCAAACGGTAGTATTATTTTAGAGGTTTTATACGTTCCATCCCCTTCCTCAATCGTGAATAGGTCGGCCTTGTTGGTACTGTACCAGATTTTTCCAAGTCCATCTTGAATGAGGTTGGTGCCGTGGCCCGAATAGCTACCATCATCGATGGGTACTATAGAAAAGTCATCGGATGTAGGATTGTAAAACGACAGTTGATTGGATTCGGTAGCGATCCAAATTCTGTTTTGCGAGTCGGTCAACAGTGATCGTATTCTATTGTTGGGGAGACTATTTTTGTCGTTCAGGTCGCTTTTATATATACTGAAATCATAACCGTCAAATCGATTCAGACCATTGTTGGTTCCCATCCAAACAAAGCCTGATTTATCTTGCATAACCACCATAACATCGCTATGGCTCAATCCCTCGTTGACGGATTTTTGATTGATTGGATGCTGTGGATAACTCCAAAAAACCGTCCCCATCGTGATTAGGAAGACCAGTGATTTTATAGGCTCATCGAGACTTATTCTAAACATTTCTAGGAATGTTGGTTGAAAAACGGACGCCCCTTACAAATATGACAAAAATTATCAGTGTAAAATTATATTATCTCCCCTTATATACGAAAATACCCCCGTTCAGAAACCCGATAAAATCCTTTCTTTAGAAAGATATTGTGAGCCCGTGTTGAGTTTACATCCGGAACCTATTAATTTCGATCTTTTTACCTATGAAAAATTTTGAGTGTCCCCTTTTTTCAATGATTTTCTTACTTCCTGTAATTGCCCTATCCCAAGAAGAACCGGAAGCCCAAACCTAACTTTGTGAGGCACAGCACAGGAAGAACCTCCCTTTTAGTTTAATTTCAAAAACTCCCGATTATGAAAAAACCCATTTTTCTAATACTACTGTCTTTCTTTGTTGCCGTTGGAGTCGCCCAAGACCAAAAACCGAATGTGGTGTTTTTAGTCATTGAGGATACCTCGCCCTATCTGCTTCCGGCCTATGGCAATGAGACCATCGAGACTCCCAATATCGATTGGTTGGCCGCGAACGGTGTGGCCTTCGATAACGCCTTTGCCAACGCACCCTACTGTTCGCCGGCAAGGTCAACCCTGATTAGTGGAACCCAGGCCACGGTGTACGGCAACGATATCCACAGACAAGGACACATTCAAAAAGAGCCCTATTTTTTGGTCAAGGATCTGACCGATGCAGGCTACTTCACGGTCAACAATAGCAAGACCGATTACAATATAAAGGGAAAGGAAACTAGGGAGCTAGTCGATAAGACTTGGTCTATGAACGGAAACAAGGCCACCTATAATCATCCATTCAGGGAGAATCGCCCTTTTTTCGGTCAGTTCAATAACATGTCAACCCATATGAGCAGAATGACAACGGTCACCATCGACAAGCGGCTGAAATGTAAAGTGGACCCGAATACGGTAAAACTACCTCCCCACGTACCTGACCTTCCCGAGGTACGTGCGGATTACGCCCTACACTTGGAGGGAGTGCAGGACATCGATCAATGGGTCGGAGTCTATATTGAAGACCTCAAGAAGAAATCCTTATTGGAAAACACCATTATCTTTTTCTTTTCCGATCATGGTGGTTGTCTGCCCAGGGGAAAAGCTTTTCCCTACGATACGGGCCACAGGGTACCATTGATTGTTTATGCCCCGGATAAATATCAGGATTGGCTACCGGCCAAACCAGGAGAAAGAACTGATAGAATGGTGAGTTTCGATGACTTTGTACCCACTGTTTTGAGCCTTGCCGGTCTTAAAAAAGCACCCTATGTCACCGGGAAACCTTTTATGGGCAAATTCGAGGAAAAACCCAGAAAATACGTACAGACCTTTCGTACGAATACAGCAAGCCATATCGATGTTTCCCGGGGGGTGTACGACAAGAATTTCCAATATATCAAATACTATACTCCCCATAAGAGACACGCCCTTACCCAAACTTTTCAGTGGCAAATGCCCGCCCAATTGGCCTGGGATGAATATTATATGGCCGAAAAGACTTCCCCGGAGCTGAGCGTCTATTATGAACCCCACCCCGCAGAAGCATTATACGACCTGTCAAAGGACCCGTGGGAATTCCAGAATCTGGCCGAAAATTCTCAGTATAAAGAAAAACTGGAGGAATTAAGGGAGGTCAACGCCAAGTACATCAGGGACGTAAAAGATTTAGGTTTTTTAAGCTGGAAGATGAGAACCGAGCTTGCCGAGAAGGGGTTTGATGCCTACACATGGGTGAGGGAAAACGACTACCCGTTGAACGATTTGATCGGCTTGGCGGAAAAGGCTTCCAGCGGTGACATCGAATTCCTGCCGCTTTTTGTCGATAACCTCAAAAACGAAAAACCTTCCTTTAGATTTTGGGCCATTTCCGGAATTCTGAACCTGGCCCAGAGCGATGTTTTGGAGTCAATCCCAGAAGAGGTCTACAACTTGATGACCGATACGGAAGACGATGATATTTCGCCCCTGGCGGCCGAAATCCTGGTCAGAATGGGAGAGTCTGAAAAAAGTCTGGGCTTTCTAATGGACCATTTTGAGGACAATCCTTTCGTCTTTTCCTCTTTGGAAAATTTATGGGAGCTGACAGCTCCTTTGGAAGATGAATTGGAGGAGTTTGCCAAAAATTCTTCGGATGAAACATTGAGAATCCAAGCGAGGAGCCTGCTTATTAAACTGGGGAAATTGGATATTGACCAACTCTACACGGAGGAGCATATTGA
>JBAUIP010000068.1:0-7464 GCA_049683055.1 Pricia sp. | reverse complement strand
CTCCAGCACTTACCAATAGTTCAAAGTGTTCATCGGTAGTCGCTATTAGATTTACGTTTTTATTGTCGCCTATGGATTTCCCATCGACCGTCAGTTCCGAGGTTGTATTACCGGGAATAAAAATCTTAGCGGTTGTGTTTGGTGGAATAGTAGTTTCCAAATGAAACTTAGAATCCTCAATGTTCCAAGAAGATTTTATTTTGCCATAGGGTGAATCGTAGCTGGCACTAGCTGAATTAAGTTGTTTTACCGGTATCGGTGCGATACGGATTACCTTGTATCCGGGCTCGAGCGCTGCGATTCCAGCCAAACGTTCGTACATCCATTGTCCGATAGCTCCATATGCATAATGATTTAAACTATTCATCCGTTCGCTGTTGAAACCGGTTTCTTTGTCGTAACTGTTCCACCGTTCCCACATCGTAGTTGCTCCTTGGTTAATGGAAAAAAACCAGGAAGGATAGGTTTCTTTGAAAAGAATACTCGCCATTAATTCAATTTCCCCATATTTATCCAACACTTTGGGCAACAAGGGTGTACCCAAGAATCCAGTTCTTAAATGGCCCTCTGCATCATCTATTTTCCGGATTAGATTTTCTAATGCCTTCTTATTCCGGGATTCATTTAATAACTCAAAACCTAAGGCAAGTAAATAAGCGGTTTGCGTCTCTTCTCCATTCTTGATTTTTGCATTTTCATCAAAAAATTCATTTTGAAATGCTTGGGATACTTCGGTAAAAAGTTTTTCATAGGTCGATTGATCGTCTTGATGACCCAAAACAGCTGCAGTCTTACCAACTATATTGGCAGTATGCGCAAAATAGGCGGTCCCGATCAGTTCCTTTGAGGTGTCTCCCCTTCTATCGGCTTCCTCCGACTGATAAGGTTGCAACCAATCTCCGAAGCCATCCATCTGTGAAATGTAATCCTCGGATATTAATTGATGGTATTGGACCCATTTTTTCATCGTTTCATAATTCTCTTCAAGAACACTTACATCTCCCGTTAAACGATAGATATCCCAAGGAATAATAACCGCGGCATCGCCCCATCCCGAACTAACCCTTCCGTCTTGCAATACATCGGGCACAACAATGGGTATCGCTCCATTTTCAAATTGGGATTCGCGTACACTCTGCAACCAACTGACCCAAAAAGAGTGAACATCTGCATTGAACATTGAAGTTGGCGCAAATACCTGTGCATCACCGGTCCAGCCCAAACGTTCATCCCTTTGGGGACAATCGGTCGGGATATCAAAAAAATTTCCTCTCAGCCCCCAAACGATATTACTTTGCAACCGGTTGAGTTTTGAATGGGAAGATTTAAAAGATCCCGCCTTATCAAAGTCCGAATATTGTACAAGACCGGTGACCCAGTCTTTAGAAGGTTTTGCATCCAGATTATATCCGCTCAGTTCAACAAATTGGAATCCATGAAAGGTAAATTCGGGGGCCCATTCCATAATGCCATCTTGCGAGGCTATAAAATAATCCGTGGATTTGGCCGAACGGTAATTATCCGTATAGAAAGAGCCATCTGGCTGTAGCATCTCAGAAAATCTAATTTTTAAGGTATCCCCTTTTAGCATCGGTGCTTTGATCGAGGCCACTCCTACTATATTCTGTTTTAAATCAAAAATTGTACGATTCTCATTGATAGTTACGCTTTTGCTCTCGACCTTCTGTTGTGGCCTAACTTTATGATGCCTTTTGGGCCTCAATTTTACGTCATTGGTCACTTCTTCCGTCAAAACATTGGGCCAGTTATTATCATTAAAATCGGTCGTTTGCCAATCAGGCATTTCTAAATTTGCGTCATAAACTTCCCCATCATAGACCTCGGAAAATCGAATCGGGCCGGCGGTTGTTGCTTTCCAGCTTTCGTCGGAAACAATCATCTCTTTTGAGCCATCTTCCAATAGTATCTCCAATTGACATATAAGTTTGGGGGACCCCCGTTCTATTAAGCGGGATTTCGACCAGCCAATCCGTCCCGAATACCATCCCGAGGCCAATTCAAATGCCATAACATTTGCATCGGATTTTACCAATTCCGTTACTTCATAGGTTATGGTTTCTATTCTTTTTTGGTAGGGTGTCCATCCTGGAGCCATCACATCATTGCTTACGGACGCTCCATTTATATACCCATTGAAAACACCCTTAGAAGTGACATATAGCCTGGCTTCGGAAATATTATCAGGGACATTAAAAGTTTTCCTTAAATATTGTGGAGTGTGTATGATGACATCTTTCGTTCCCCTTAGACTGTCTTTGGCAGTATTTAATCCAATCCACTGGCCTTTCCAGTCTCCATTTTCCAATAGGCCAAGTTCAAATGAATTGACCTCACTCCATTGGGATGGTTGATTGTCCTGATCCCAATACTTTATCTGCCAAAATACTTTGTCACGTGATTCCAAAGGTTCTCCCTCATAAGCTATCCAATTAGATTGATCACTCTTTTGTTGTTGCGAATCCCATAAATCCGGATTTTCAGGAAGAAGTTCGGGATCACTGGCGACGACGATCTGGTAGGAAGATTGGTTTTTAAGTTTATCCGAAGCAGGTAAGCGCCAAGAGAATGTCGGACTAGCATCATAAAATCCGATTGGATTTTTGAATCCTTCCGAAACACGGAGTTCTTGAGCCTGACCTGTACTTTCTTCCTTACAGGCCAGCATTAAAAGCACACACGTGATAAGTAGAAGTGGACGTGAGGATATTCTTTGGTCGAAATAGTTATTTAGCATAACGTATTTTAAATTCATGAGTGTTTATTTACTGTTTCAAAAACCTGCAAATCCTAAAACCTGACTGGGAACGACGGGATTTGGGGAAAAGCCACAGAGAGTCATTCCAAACATTGCGGACGCGATAATTCCAAATTCAACTCTGTTTACATTCATTACTCTAGAAATTTTTCCATTGGTACAAATTCATCCAATTCCATGATCTCAATATCGCGATAGTATATCTCAGCGGTTTCCGATTGAAATCCTAAGATACCCTGGCCATGCGTCAAATCCGTACCCACATTTACCACCTCTCCATTGAGTTTGTGAATGGCGTATTTATCACCCATTACAATAGCTTCACACTGATTCCATTTATCGTTCAAGCCATTGAACCTGACATCTGATTTCGCCCTGTGCTCACGTATTTTTGGCTCTTGCAACGTACCTCCTTCAGATTCGGGAAGGTAGGCTCCCTCATCATCTGCATACCATTTATTGATCCGAACATTAGTGGCCCAAAAGTCTCCTGTGTGATTCTGATCTTTGGTATGATCATAGCGGACTTGATATTCCAAACCTTTTGGCCAAATAGCATCGTCATAAACATGATAATAAAGACCCGCATCGTATTGAAACTGTTCAAAATTATTGGCAATCTTATCCCCCCATTTATACTCAAATCTTATGATGAAGCGATCAAATGTTTCCTTATTATAAAAAAGTCCGTGGGTACCGTTTTCGCCTGTATTAAGATCAAGACTATCAGGCGTTTCCTTAAATACATGTATCATACCATCTTCTATGGCATACACTTTCTGGGCCATCAGCGAATCGGCATTTCTTAATTTCAAGTACCATCCATCCCAATTTTTTCCGTTAAAGAGCGGTCGGAAATCATCTTTCAGAACAAACTCCCCATCTCCTTTCTCTACCTGTTTTTTTTCCGTTTTGCAGGATAATGTGACATTGAAGACCAGAATGCTGAGGATTATTTGTATTGTTTTCATACTTCGTGTATTGATCAGTTGGTAAGCTATTTGCATTTTTTAACCATAATTCAGGCCGGCTCATTACTATGTGCTACGTAGTATGGAACATTTGCCAAATCCTCATCCAACATAGGATGCAATGTAGCTTCCGAAGTCCCATATATCTCAAAATAGTATTGTAACGGAAAGCGATTGTCGGTAAATGAAGCGGGTATTTCTCCATCGAACGAACTGCCTTTTTGGTCGAGCTCAATGTATTGCCAGTATTCTGATTGATTCACATGGCGGTAATACAATAGCACCCTTTCCACGTTATTTGAAGCTTGCAATGCTATCGATAACGGCTTACCGCGTTGAAAGGCAGTTTTAGGGCTATGTCGTATCTCGACCACGGGTCTGTTAGGTTTTTTTGCTAAGGACAGATCTCTCGCTTTATCTACAATCGTTTTCTGAACTTCAGTGCCTTCAATGGGTGAATTTTTTAGTCGATTCTTTAGGTCGTCAATATCTTCATCAAACGAGGGTACACGATCTATCCAGTGCCCACTTGCACTGTCGAAGCCATATGCTATATTCTTCTTATAAACATTTTCAGCACGCTTGGCCATGTCATACCAGATATTTCGAGCATTTTCGTAAAGTTCAATTGCTCTTTCCGCCGAAGTTCTATCTCCTGAAAGTTCATAAACTTTCCAAAGGACTGCAGTACGTAGTTTAGATGCAAAAAACCGGGACAGACCAACAAGTATCAAGACATCTTCTTCTATCCTACGAAAATTGGGTTTTTTGGAATCCATTCCCAGAAGCTCGTTGGCTTCCTTTATGTTAGCTGAGGCTGTTTCAGCTATATCCTCAAGCCACTGGGCAACTTCAATAGGGGTGTATTTACCGGATTTCTCGTCCCTAATAATCAATTCAGCATATTCATTAGGCGAGTGAAAAAGCTGTGGATCCATAGGACTGATAGTCCCAAAAGTTTTTGGTTCTTTGGTATCGTAGGGCCAATCAATTTCCTTTGCTATATAAGTATTGGTATATAATTCAGGTAGATAGATTACGCAGTTCGCAGAAACGCCATGCGCCGTATAAAACAAAGGAAGCACTCTTGTAACCTGTGCAAGTGCTTTTTCGACGTAAAGCCCCGCTTGTCCGAACTCTTGATTTAATGCTCTACGCCAAACTTCCGGTTTTGTATCAGGGTTATACGTTAATCTACCCCAGAGGCGAAAGAAATAAGAATATTTTTCAAAATCATATCTTGGTTTAAGGGTAGTATCTATATAACCACACCTACCACCGGGCACACCTTGTCCCTTGCGCCCCTTAAAATGTAAAGGCTCGCAGATCTCGAATCCCTTGGCATTACAAAAATTAGCAGTTTTACCGTAGCCAGCATATAGTTTTGGGTCACCGCTTAGAAGAAATCGTTGCGTCCCTGGCCAAACCCTGTAAACAACATCCCATGTTCTATTTTCAGAAAGCATATCGGCATAGCCGTACCGCGAAAACTTTCTATTTCCTTCAATTAATCCATACCCTTTATCAACGAGTTCATCTACCTCCAACATTTCGAATTCCCTGATTGAAGATTGGTGATAAGGTAGGCCCCTATGCTCACCGCAAAATTTTGGACTGACAACTACAGGTTGTTCAGTGGCCAATGCCGTGTATAAGGTTTTTTCCTCCATGTTTTTGGCATGCATGTCAATTTCAATCGTTCTATCGAATTCTCTGACAGCACTAAATTGTGTTTCCCAAAAACTGCTTGTACCAAGAGCAACGCCACTTTCTTCATGAACACGGAAAGTAACACCACTGATCTGGGGTACTTCCCGAAGTAATTTAATCAATGCGTCCCGACAATAATCGGCGTGGTTTTCTTCGGTTAAGCCATCTGTTTTGTAGGTGGCATCGGGACTGTGCCTATGTGGTTCCCCTTGATCCCAATTGTATGCAATGGTCCAGATTCCGAATTGGAATTTTAGCCCTCTTCTTGCGGTTTCCGTCCCTATAAACTTGAGGATTTCAAGATTACGCTCTCTCTCTTCCTTTGAAAGTCCTCTCACTGAAACGTCATAACCATTGACATCAACGAAAAATGGATATGGAAAAACGAAATATCCGTCCGTGATTCTTATGACACTGTTGTACGCCATTCCCGTTGAAAAATTTAGGCGATTGAGGCGGGAATAAACGAGCATATCCAAGTATGCAATCCAATACTCTTTATCATAAAACCAAACTTTATCCTCTATTTCTGAGGAAAAACCTTTTAGGATACTTCGAGTTTTACTTGCAGGTCTTTCGATAACCGGTTCCGAAAATTTTAATGCAGCTTCATCGGTTTCCAAGCAATTTACCCGGTCAGCTAACTCTGTCAAGGCATACACCAAACCGGACGCATCCGTACCGGATACCAGCAGTAATTTACGCTTGTCTTTCTCACTTTCAACAATACAAAGAGATTCGGCTTCGGTAGGAACAACTGAAATGTTCTGTTTTCTCATGATATGCTTCGTACCAGAGAAATTGGTTTGACTTACCAATACACAAAACCCGTCAGCATCTTCAATGCTATCGTTGATATGAACAGTTGCCCCTTGTTTTTCAAGTGCTGTTTTAAGTTCGCCGATCGCCCAGTTGGCAGGTTCACTATTTGCAACTACATCCTCTGACATAACCACAATTGAAATTATACCTTTGTCACCGATAACCGATGCGAAACTACTGCTAGCCACCAGTGTCCCCAGGGTTGCTAGTGAACTTGTTTTTATAAAATTTCTTCGATTTATATTTTTCATTCTGTCTACTGTTTTCAACATTCATACAACTCTACAATTAACATGTGCTTAATTTGCTATTGCTACACTTAAATCTTCCAACTTTCCACCTAAATTTATATATTCATTTACCACATGGGTATTTAATGATTCGAAATCAGTTGTAGGTAAAGTTCTATGTAATTCTTGACCTAAATACATTTGATCCATCAAAGAACTGTACTTAAACCAATGACCTACAGCTTTTTTCATAGCCTCTAGAGTTGGACCTTTTTTCGAAGCGGTATTAAGAATGGATGCCCTTAATTTCTCAGAAAAATAAAGGCTCAAGTAAGACATTGCCTTGATATTGCCCAAAACGGTTCCGGCTTCGGTATCAAGGTCGATATTTAAGTCTTCAACGGATTTTAGAGCCCTGTTAGCGTACATTTCAATCTCATCTGCAACCTCATAAACGGATTTTTTGGATCCACAGTCATCAAAAACCGCAGCTGTATAGGCAATACTGCAAACATCAGAACCTGGGGGAGGTACAGCTGCGGCCATTTGTTCAACGGTAACAAAACCGTTCCTTCTCGACATACAGGCTTCTGGATACCATTTGAAATCGGATATTAAGGTACCCTGTATCACTTCGGTAAACATGGGTATTCCTTTTGAGGCATCTTGCCATGCATTAAACAATAGTTCCCCATTAATACCCGAATATTTGAAATTCATATAATCCTTGAAAAAACCATCGGACAGATTATTATTATATCCTAAGCGTCCCCACAACATCCAGGCATACCAGGTGCGTTGCATCTCCAACTTATTCTAGGCCCAATTTGCCTTGCTTGTAAAAACCTGAGCTGGGGTAATGCCGTCAGAACCCATAAAAAACTCTCTGAACGTCTTTTCATTTTCTGGAATACCTTGTAGGTGTTCTTTAACAAAATCGGAATCTCCCCAATGC
>JBAUIP010000067.1:0-5801 GCA_049683055.1 Pricia sp. | reverse complement strand
CAAAAATGGATTGAGCGCAAAAATATGTTGGCAGTAGAGCGTACGAATGCCGTTTTGGCGTAGAAAATGGCAACAAACCTCATACGGCGGCTTAAGAACGTGGCAGTACCCATTTGTGGTAGCTTACCTTGGTTAACAGACCGTTTTTCCACTTAATGTGGGCGCCATACCTGTTTGAATTTAGAACAAAACACCGGCTATCCGGGCTTTTGAGTTAGAATTGTTCGGTTGCAAGTCCACCATATTCCGGTATCTTTTTCAATAATATGATTGCCTTTTGTAAATTTACAATGTCGGAAATTAATACAATTTAATAACTTAAAATCTTTATTTTGAAAACATATATAGCCATATTGCTTCTACTCACCGGTACCACCACGTCCCTAGCGCAGGGATATTCAGGTCAGGGAGACCAAAAGTTTCAGGTCGGTGCCAATTTACAGGATAACGGAACAGGTATTCAAGCATCGTACGATTACGGTTTGGGCGAAAACATTTCGATTGGGGCAGTGTCTTCCTATATTTTGGGTATTAGTGAGGACATCGATGACGGTGCCAGAGAGCGTTTTGACGCCAAGGCGCGGTTCAGTGCACATTTAGGTCCGGTGATGGGCGTCAGCGACCAATTTGACCTCTATCCTGGTCTTGATTTGGGACTTAAGAACTTCGGTTTCCATACCGGGGCAAGGTATTTCTTTTCCGAGGGATTCGGGATTTATGCCGAACTAGGCTTTCCCATCGCGAGGTACGATACTGGGGATTTAACTCCCGCTGAGGAGTTGCATAATCAGTTTGTGGTGAATATCGGGGCTTCTTTTAACTTCTTGTAAATCCTTGGGTAAGGTGATGACTGGTCAAGTAAAATAATACGGTATCGCAATGCTTATAAAAAGGTCTGCAATTGAAGGGGTAGAGCGGTAAAAATTTGAAGAGACGGTTCTGTGGATGGCTGAAAGTCGACGCAATTTCCAAGTAAAAATACTGCTCTGGAACTTTCTAAGGAATAAGCTCCTTGACTTTATCATAGACCAAATGGCTCTCCCACCCACGGTATAGTAGGTAATCCGCCAGCTTCTTTTTTCGCTTTTGAGGATTTCGCTCCGATAGTTGCGAAAGTCTTTTCTCGGCCAGTGCATCGAAAGTATTGAAATAGGATGCATCGTCGATTTCCAGCAAGGCGGTCTGGATATTGAATTTCGAAATACCGCGCTGCTTCAGTTCAGAAACAATCCGCCGACGGCCCCATTTTTTGATGCTAAACTTTCCTCGGGCAAAGCTTTGTGCGAACCGCTCTTCGTTGAGGTAATCCTCCTTAATCAGGTGAACTACAATTTGATCTATTGCCTCGGGAATCATTCGCATACCCCGTAATTTGGTTACTACTTCCTTGTGGCAGCGCTCTTGGTAGGAGCAGTAGCCTTCAAGTTTTTTGGTAGCTTCTTCTAGAGTATGCGATTTCGTTTTTTCAAACATAATGAACGGACTTTAGAGTCCTTTTATATCAGGTTTGAGCTTGTCTTTAAGTTGTAATATAGATAATTCCAAATAAAAAAAGCGACCACCCGGAAAAACCGAAAGGCCGCTTCAAATAATTTGCAATAATCAACCAGCAAAAAACCGCCAGCCAATCATTAATCAGTACACCGTTTTCCCATCCTTATCCTTAAAACGATATTCGAGATAGGTGTAGGCGTCCCGAGGTTGGATTTTGATCCATTTTTTGTGCTCCAAAAACCATTTGGAACGAATGGACGGAAAGCCTTTGGTGATGAAGGCCGCAATGAACGGATGAATGTTCAAAGTCAGCTTGGCATCCTTTTTCGGGCCTTTCAGCAACTTTTCGAGGTCGACGTTGATTTTGTCGACTACGGAAATCGGAGCTTCTATTTCCTGCCCGTTGCCGTTGGGGTTTTCCTCCGTCGTCTTTATCTTCATTTCCGGCCGTACACGCTGTCTGGTAATCTGTATCAGCCCGAACTTACTGGGCGGAAGAATTTTGTGCTTGGCGCGGTCGTCTTTCATCTCGTTGCGAAGGTGGTCGAACAGCTTTCTTCGGTGCGGTGCCTTTACCATATCGATAAAGTCCACTACGATGATGCCGCCCATATCGCGAAGGCGCAACTGCCTGGCGAGCTCTGAGGCGGCCAAAAGGTTCACTTCCAACGCGGTGTCTTCCTGATTTTTGCCTCGGCTCGAACGGTTGCCGCTGTTCACGTCGACGACGTGCAGTGCTTCAGTATGTTCGATAATGAGGTAGGCGCCCTTGCTCATGCTGGCGGTACGCCCAAAGGAAGTCTTGATTTGCCGCTCTATTCCGTATTTTTCGAAAATGGGAACGGTCGATTTATACATTTTAACAATCGACTCCTTACCGGGTTCGATTTCCTGTATATAATCCTGAATCTGTTCGCAAAGTTTTTCGTCGTCAACGTGTATACCGGTAAAGGTATCGTTGAAGACGTCCCGAAGTATCGATGAAGCTCTGTTGAGTTCTACGAGTACCTTAGCGGGCATGCGGGCCTTTTGCAACTGTCCGCACATGGCCTTCCATTTGACCATTAAATTTTCTAGATCTTTGTCAAGTTCCGCGACCATTTTGCCTTCGGCCACCGTTCTGATAATAACACCGAAACCTTTAGGCTTGATGCTTCTCACCAGACGTTTCAGCCGGTCTTTTTCCTTATTGCTCGCTATCTTTTGTGAAACGGATACGCGATCGGAAAAGGGGACCATCACCAGATACCGCCCCGCTAATGAAAGTTCGGAGCTGATCCGTGGTCCTTTGGTAGAGATGGGCTCTTTGACGATTTGCACGAGCAAAGACTGATTGGCTTTGATGACGTCGGTAATGACGCCGTTCTTGTCAATGTCTTTTTCAGTCGGAAAATTGGCGAGGGTATACTCTTTCAATCTTCCGCTACTTACCTGCTTAATGAATTTAAGCATCGAGGCCAGTTGTGGCCCGAGGTCATGGTAATGCAGAAATGCATCCTTTTCATAACCTACGTTAACGAAGGCCGCGTTGAGACCGGTAACCGGTTTGCGTACCTTGGCCAGGACAATATCGCCAACGGAAAAATCGTTGTTGTCTTCCTCTTTGTGCAATTCGGTGAGCTTTCCATCCTTTAGAAGGGCAAAATCAACGGCATCGGAACTAGATCTTACGATTAATTCTCTATTCACCTGAATATTTTTGTATCCCGCACTGGCGGGATGTATTAAACAATGGTTGAAACGGATATGAAAATCCGCCGGAATCCACTTTTATTGGGATTTCTATGTCAAAGAACGCACCCATGTCGCTAAACATGGTACGGGCCGCAAAGTCCGATAAATACTCGGTTCCCGCGGCCCCTACAACTTACTTCTTCTTGTGACGGTTAGCTCTCCGACGCTTCTTGCGCTTATGGGTAGCTACCTTGTGTCTCTTTCTTTTTTTACCACTCGGCATATATAATTCTCTTTTTTGGGTTATCTATTCTACTTGTACGTTGCTCTTCACGCCTTCTACAAATACTTTGGCCGGCTTGAATGCGGGAATGTTATGTGCAGGAATTTTAATAGTAGTATTCTTACTTATATTCCTGCCGGTCTTTTCAGCTCTCTTTTTGATAATAAAACTGCCAAAACCCCTTAAGTAAACGTTATCGCCACCTTCGAGAGAATTTTTCACCTCTTCCATGAATGTTTCGATAGTCGCCTGTACATCACCTTTTTCGATTCCCAGTTTATCCGAGATATTCGATACAATTTCTGCTTTCGTCATCTGTCGTGTTAAATTTTCAGTAGTTAGAATCCACTATGGATCACTTTTTTTTGGGCTGCAAATATATAAATTAAAATGGATATTATCGGCTAAAGGGCTAATTTTAAACCGTCCATGTAAGCCGCGGGATTTTAGGGCTCAAGCAGAGAATGCCGTATTTATCGTGAATGGGATGTTTTAGTGGGATAAAAAGAATGCCAGATGTGATAAATAGGATGCGGATTCATGTTCGATAAGAGGTTTCGCCGCCGAACCGCTATTTTTGTACCCGAATAATCCGGCTCCATGACCTTCGCCCAAACGATATTGACTTGGTATTCAATCCACAAACGGGATTTGCCCTGGCGCGGTACGCGGGATGCCTATCGCATTTGGCTCTCGGAAATCATGTTGCAGCAGACCCGTGTGGCGCAGGGAACGCCCTATTATCTCAAGTTTATCGATGCCTTCCCGACCGTACACGATTTGGCGGATGCTTCGGAGGAAAAAGTACTTAAACTCTGGCAGGGCTTGGGGTATTATTCCCGCGCCCGCAATCTGCATAGCACAGCTAAAACGGTCGCCAACGAGCTTAGTGGCCGTTTTCCTACAAATTATTCCGGACTTTTAAAACTAAAAGGCGTCGGCGATTATACTGCTAGCGCCATCGCCTCCATCTGTTTCGATGCGCCTGAGCCAGTGGTCGATGGGAATGTCTATCGCGTATTGTCCCGCTATTTCGGTGTCGAACTGCCGACCAACAGCGGTGAGGGAATCAAATATTTCAAGCAATTGGCTCGCGAGGTCATGGATGCCGACAACATCCGCGATTACAATCAGGGTATTATGGAGTTTGGGGCCGTGCAGTGCATCCCGAAAAACCCCGATTGTACCGTGTGCCCGCTGAACGATGGGTGTGTCGCTTTGCAGAATGATAAGGTTGCCGAGCTTCCCGTCAAGGTAAAAAAGACTAAGGTCAAACATTTGAATTTCAACTATCTGGTATTCCAGGATGCTATCGGAAATACGTTGTTAAGGCAGCGCACCGAAAAGGGAATCTGGCGGAATCTATGGGAATTTCCGCTGTTGGAATCGGATGGGGAGCTCAAAATAAAAGATATCCGGCAGGAATTAGATGCTTCTCCGGAAACTTGGAATAAGAAGTTAAGCAAGACTCAGGCTTCTAAAAATAGTCCAAAAGACACATCAGATACCAAAGTAAATAACCAGCAGGACATCCCTGAAAACAAAAAGAACACTTTGGGAAAATCTGTAAATGTAAAAAATATGCATGTAAAAGGTTTTTCGAACAATCTTCCAGATGTCAAAAACATACAGGATATTTTCCAATACAACGAGCATCCTATCATCCATAAACTATCGCACCGCCACTTGCACACTACCTTTTGGATTGTCAAGACAGAGGCCGAATTATCGGAGGGCATCCCTTGGTCCGAACTCGAAAAATATCCCGTTCCCGTTCTGATCGCAGAGTTCTTGACATCCTATCCATAAACCTCCAAATTTTCGTACTTTTGAGGATTAATTTGAGAAAGAGATTATGAGCAGCGGCACATTGAACAAAGTAATGTTGATAGGTAACTTAGGAGACGAGGTAAAAATGCACTATTTTGAGAACGGCGATTGTATCGGCCGTTTCCCCATTGCCACTAGCGAGACCTACACCAGTAAAAAGACCGGCGAACGTACCACGAACACTGAATGGCATAATATCGTGGTGCGGAACAAGGCGGCCGAGATCTGCGAAAAATATTTGGGCAAAGGCGATAAGGTCTACGTTGAGGGAAGGTTGCGAACCCGGCAATGGCAAGGCGAAGACGGAATTACCCGCTATTCCACCGAGGTGCAGGCTCAGGATTTTACTTTTTTGACTCCCAAAGGTGATAGTTCGGCGAATTCGCAAGCGGGTAGCTATTCCCAGAATTCAGAAGGGGAAGGTCAGAATACAGGTTCCGCACAAGCTGATACAAATCAATCATCCGGAAAGTCTGAAGCAAATTCAAGCTCGTCCCAAGCGAATACCAAACAACCCGAT
>JBAUIP010000066.1:0-3629 GCA_049683055.1 Pricia sp. | reverse complement strand
GATCTACTGCCATCAACACCTTTTCCTCATCGATGTGTTTTGGTAAGGGAAGTTGTACGATGTAGCCATCGATGTCGTCGTCGGCGTTGAGTTCGCTTACTTTTTTTAGGAGTTCTTCTTCGGAGGTCTCTTCGGGCAGATGGATTAAGGTAGATTCAAAGCCGATTTTTTTGCAGGTCCGTACCTTGCTGCCGACGTAGGTGAGGCTGGCACCGTCGTTTCCGACCAAAACGGCGGCCAGATGAGGGACTTTCTCGCCACTTTTCTGCATTTGTGCCACTTCCGCGGCGATTTCGTCCTTTATTTCGTTGGAAATCTTTTTGCCGTCAAGAATTGTCATTCAATACGTTTTTAGATTCAATTTTTCAACCTCCATCCTACCTCATATTCTGCATCATCTGCATCATCTTTTTACCCCCGCCACCTTGCATCATCTTCATCATCTTACCCATTTGGTCGAACTGTTTCAGGAGTTGATTAACTTCATTCATGTCACGGCCGCTTCCCTTGGCAATACGTTTTTTACGGCTAACGTTCAATTTGGATGGGTTGGCCCGCTCGTCGGGCGTCATGGAATGGATCATGGCCTCGATATGCTTGAAGGCGTCGTCGTCAATATCAAGTCCCTTCAGCGCCTTTCCGGCACCGGGAATCATACCGATCAGGTCCTTCATATTTCCCATTTTCTTCACCTGCTGTATCTGGGATAGAAAATCGTCGAACCCGAATTTATTCTTGGCAATTTTCTTTTGGATTTTTCGGGCTTCCTCTTCGTCATATTGTTCTTGGGCTCGTTCCACAAGGGATATGACATCGCCCATTCCCAATATACGCTCGGCCATCCGGTCCGGATAAAAGATGTCTATGGCCTCCATCTTTTCGCCGGTACCGATAAATTTAATGGGCTTGTCCACAACGGATTTGATGGATATCGCCGCCCCGCCCCGTGTGTCACCGTCGAGTTTGGTAAGAATGACCCCGTCAAAATTTAGGACGTCGTTGAATGCCTTTGCGGTGTTCACGGCATCTTGACCGGTCATGGCATCGACTACGAAAAGGGTTTCCTGCGGGTCGATGGCCTTGTGGATGTCCGATATCTCGTTCATCATCTTTTCGTCTACCGCCAAACGTCCGGCGGTATCGATGATGACGACATTATGGCCCTCTTGATTTGCTTTGGCGATCCCCGCTTGCGCAATAGCTACTGGATTTTTGTTCTCTTTGTCGGAATAAACTTCTACTCCGATTTGGTCGCCGACGATATGAAGCTGGTCAATAGCGGCCGGACGGTACACGTCACAGGCTACCAATAAAGGTTTCTTGCTTTTTTTGGTCTTCAGAAAATTGGCCAGTTTACCGGAAAAAGTGGTCTTACCCGAACCCTGCAGACCGGACATCAAGATGACCGACGGCGAACCGGATAGATTAATGCCCTCACTCTCCCCGCCCATTAATTGGGTCAGCTCGTCCTTGACGATTTTGACCATCAATTGGCCGGGCTGCAAGGTGGTGAGTACGTTCTGTCCCAAGGCCTTTTCTTTGACCCGGTTCGTAAACTCCTTGGCAATCTTAAAGTTGACATCGGCGTCGAGCAAGGCACGACGTATCTCCTTAGTGGTTTCCGCTACATTGATCTCGGTAATCTGCCCGTGCCCGCGGAGGGTGTGGAGGGCCTTATCCAGTTTTTCGCTTAAATTGTCGAACATCGATTCTTTCCGTTTTGGGTAAACGCAAATTTAAGCATAATGGGGGGAACAAAAAAGCACCCATCTCGGGATGGGTGCTCTCTCAATTATAGCCGTTTCGGCGGAAAATTCTTACCAGCTACCTATGCTTTAATTTGTACTTTTTTCCAGTTCTTCATCACATCTCTTGACCAAAACAATGACCTCATCACCGCGCTGCAGCGTGAAACGTTCGTCGCTACAGGAAGAAACTTCCCAATCACCCACATAATCGGCCAAAGCCATCTCCAAATCGTTGAAGGATATCAAATTTTCCGCTACCATCCAACTGCCTTGATCGGCCAGCGCATCCTCGGCATCCAATACTTCTAAAATCTGCTCTGAAAAATCAATTACAAGGTCCTCGAAGAATTCCCCTTCATCATCCGTAATCGTCCAAGTACATCCTTCTGAGCGAAGATTCTGCTCGATTAAACCCGGCTCGCAGGCCTTGCTCGAATAACCGCAGGCCTGCTCCAATATAATCGTATTGCCATCCTCGGCTTCCCCTTTAATTAGGCCTTCCCCAATCTCGTATGTGTACCTGGTGCCGTTCAATTCCTGCGCATCCTCCAAAGCCAATTCCAAAAAAACCTTAAAATCCGAAACAAAAACGAACCACTGCCCTTCTCCGCTGGTCCCGTACCCATTGTCGGAAACAACGCTCCCATCCTCATTGAAAATCAATAGATATTCCTGAAATTCTTCGGCTACCGCCTGATTTGAAGTCGTTAACTGCTCCACCGACCAAGGACAGGTCACCAATAGACTGTCAAGGCTTTGTAGGGTGAAATCGTCGTCATTGTAGTCATTATCATCATCCTCATCGCAAATGGCCACGGCCCGCTCCAAGGCAGCGGACAGCTCGGAATTGTTGCCAACGGTCAATTCGACACCGTCGAACAGTTCAAAAGCCAGCGGAAAATCAAAACTGAGCAGGTCGGTCTCAGCAAGGCCTGCCAAAAAACGGCGCAGCTCCTCATCGTGGTTCACGGTAACGTTACCCGTCTGTTGCAAACTGGGATTGAAGGAAAAAACAGTTGCCGGATATATGAGATCGATGCATTCCATATCGCGGTCATCACCGCCCTCAACGCAGTCTTCAGTGTGTCCGAGCAGCTCTTCCTCGCTGTTGATGGTAAGCTCGGTGTAATCGGCGGTAGTTATGGTAATCGGAAAACTGATTTCCATGTCATGGTCCACACCGTCGGCCGTGTCGAAAATATCCTCGATTTTTTGCAGGTCTTCCATCGTGGCGATAGTAATTTCGGAACCGTTAGCCGTGACGGTATAGGGAAATTGGATGTCCACACAACTCGCCCCATCGACGATATTATCGTAGGAACCGTCATTGGAGCTGATGCGCTTCATCATTTCCACGATGGACGAATCGGCCGTGAGCGTCTGCTCCGGTTCGAGCTGCGCTTCAAGGGCCTCATCGTTCGAGCAGGAATAGAAAAGGGCCGTCATCGCCAATAAAAAGGAGTACACCGGAATGTTAAAATTCTGGGTCATAAAGATTCGGAATTTCCTGTAAAACAATCCATTATACAAATACCCTACTTTGGTCGACGAACTGTGGTTTAGCATCCTCGAAGGAAGTACGAATTAGGATGGAACCTTAGAAAAATTACTTTCCCCGGCGGTTTTTGATTTTTTCAAATATCTTTGGACAAAAATAACCCCATTGCATTCGAAAACTCCCGACAAAAATACGGCCGATGTTTGCGACGAGCAAGTATTCGGTTCGCTATTCCAAGCGCATTCCAAAACGATATTCAATTACATCTACTACAAATTCGGCAACGAGGAAAAATCGTATGATGCCGTACAGGAAGCGTTCATGAAATTGTGGGAAAATTGCGCCAAGGTCGCTCCCGAAAAAGCGAAATCTTACGTCTACAC
>JBAUIP010000065.1:0-2188 GCA_049683055.1 Pricia sp. | reverse complement strand
CCTTAAACTAATGAATTTATAACCAATGAAAAATGAACTGAATTATGAAGCTATTTGAAAAATTACTCGTGTTTTTGGCTTTGGCCATACTGTCAAGCTGCCAAGAACAAAAGAAGAAAAGCGACCTCGGTACAGTAGAAAACGCCCCAACTTCTTGTTCGTTTTGGTCGACGATCAATCCCCATTTAGTCTAAAGCAAAATGGAAACCAATTTGGTGAAGAATCCCGAATACGCGGATAAGTTGGCCGAGATGGAAGCACTGCTGTTGGACCAAATGGTTGCCCATGACGACCCTTATAGACTTTGGGACCGGAAAGAACAACAGATACCATATAACCTAGAATTCTCAATTTGAAATCAGAACTTTAATAAATTTCAATACCTTACATCTTATGGGAAGAAGGATTTCCTTTCACATAAAAAATCTCGGGTTGCTGGTAATTTTGCTGTGTGTTTCCGGATATGCCGTGGCCCAACAAAAGAACGTGCTCATCATCTGCATAGATGACCTCAGGCCAGAGCTTGCGTCGTTCGGCGAGACCTACATCCACTCCCCGAACATCGATAGCCTTGTTTCGGTAAGCCAGGCATTTAGCCGCCATTATGTGAATGCCCCAAGCTGTGGCCCCTCTAGATATGCCTTTTTAACCGGCCGGTACGGATTGAAGTATAGGGATAAGGGCAACCAGTCTTTGTTCGCGCGTGCCAAGGACATCGAAAAAAAGGACTCCATTGTGCCCAGTATGCCCAAATGGTTCCGAAAAAATGGGTACACCACGGTTTCGGTAGGAAAGGTATCGCATCACCCCGGAGGCAGGGGCGGCAATGATTGGAACGACGATAAAATACCCGAAATGCCCAACGCCTGGGACCGGCATTTGATGCCCGTTGCCGAATGGCAGCATCCCAGGGGGGCCATGCACGGATTGGCACATGGTAAGATTCGAACTCCCGATGAACGTGATGTTCTCGAAGCAGTGGATGATGGAGACAAAAGCTATCCCGATGGCCATATTGCGGAAGAGGGTTTGCGTCAACTGGATGAATTGGCCAAGAACAACCGGCCTTTCTTCCTCGCCATTGGGCTAATCAAACCGCATCTCCCCTTCGGGATGCCGAAACGCTATTTGGACCTCTACGAAAATGCGGATATCCCCCCGGTACCGCATCCCGAGAAACCCACGGGCAAAACGACCTGGCACAGATCAGGGGAATTTATGAACTATGACCGCCAAGGAAAGGATCCGAGGGAAGACGAAGCCTTCGCACTTAAGCTCAAAAAATATTACGCCGCCTGCGTAAGCTATGCCGACAAGCATGTCGGCGACATTCTAAAAAAACTGAAGGAAACGGGAGCGGACAAGAACACCATAGTGGTGCTATGGGGCGACCATGGTTGGCACCTCGGCGAACATGCCATCTGGGGCAAGCACAGTCTGTTCGAAGAATCATTGCGATCCCCCTTGATAATCCAAGACCCTGAAACGGAACACAAAGGGCAGATGAGCGATGCCGTAGTTGAATCGGTCGATGTCTTTCCCACGCTCTGCGAGTTGACGGGACTCCCGGTGCCCGATTTTGCCGAGGGCACTTCGTTGGTCCCGATTATAGCGGATCCATATTCGAAAGGTCATGAAGCGGTCGCCTTCAAAGGTCCGGCAACGACCATCCGTACGGACCGGTATAGATTTATACAGCATGGTAGCGGCGATGTGGAGCTTTACGACCACGGTTCGGCAACAAAAGAGCAATTGAATATTGCCCAGCGGCATCCCAAATTGGTGGCAAAACTAAGAAATAAGATTTTGGACAAAATGGGAAAAATGGCCTTTGCACCAAGCAACTAATAAAACCAAGCGAAAAACAGTGCAACCTAACCCTGAATTCTTAATGATTAAACCACGAAACATGAAAAAAACGACAACTCTACGATTGGGGGTTACCGCAATCGGTGCCGTACTGACCCTGCTAGTCTCTTGCGGCACCAAAAATGAAACACCTGTCAAGAAACGCCCCAACATCCTATTTATCATGTCTGATGACCATGCCTATCAGGCCATTAGCGCCTACGATGATAAACTGATCCGAACCCCGAACATCGATAGGTTGGCCGAAGAGGGAATGTTGTTTACCAACGCCAGCGTTACCAATTCCATTTGTGCACCATCAAGGGCGACCATCCTAACG
>JBAUIP010000064.1:0-8381 GCA_049683055.1 Pricia sp. | reverse complement strand
GGGTTAGGCGAAGAGTAAAAAGCAAGTGAAATCCATTGAAAGTACAAAAGGACGTTATTCCTTGTCATCATAAGTATCTTCGATTGCTGAAGGAACCTCGAACAAATCCAAAAACGCCTCCCCTATTCCTTCGATGACCTTCGAGGCGGTCAATGCCTGATACCCCGTTTCCTCTACCATAATATCACCGGCGTCACCGTGCAGATATACAGCCATGAGGGCAGCCGGCAAAGGTTCGTAGCCTTGGGCGATCAAGGCGGTGACCATTCCGGTCAGAACGTCGCCCGTGCCGCCGGTGCCCATTCCGGGGTTTCCGCTGGTGTTGACATAGCCTTTTCCGTTATGGATGGTAATGGTGTTCGAGCCTTTGATGACCAGTACGCAATCGTATTTTTTGGAGAAAGCTTTGGCCATTTCGAGCTTTTCGAAATCGCCGTCCCATTTACCGATGAGGCGTTCGAGTTCCTTGGGATGCGGGGTGAGAACGGATTTCGAGGGCAGCTTTTTTAAGAGGGCTTTGTTTTCCGAAAGGATGTTCAATCCATCCGCGTCGATGACCAAGGGGATTTTGCCCGACTCAAAGTTCGTATCCAAAAAGTCAGAAAAGGCTTTCACGGTCTTGGCATCCTTCCCCATGCCGATACCAATACCAATGACGGTGGGAGAGATGTCGAACGCGATATCTGTAATGTGGTTTTCACCCGCATCGGTGATAACCATGGCCTCGGGGAAGTTGGTTTGAAGGGGGATGTATCCACAGCGAGGAACATATATGGTGACCAATCCGCTTCCGGCATGTAGACAGGCTTTGGCGGCTAAATGTACCGCTCCAATTTTTCCATAACTGCCACCGATGATGAGACTGTGTCCGTAAGTACCTTTGTGGGAAAATTTTTCCCTAGGAATGTAGTGGGAAAGCACTTCCGGCTGTCCAACGAGTTCGTAATCCGTTTCCGTATCAGCCAAAAATTCGGAATCCAATCCGATATCCAGAACTTCCCAGTGCTTCGAATAGCTTCCTGTTTCCGGAAGAAAAAAGATGAGTTTCGGCACCTGAAAACTAAGCGTATGATCCGCTTTTACGACCGCTTTACTATCCTTTGGGACTTTATCCGTATACAACCCCGATGGAATATCCAACGAAAGTGTGAAAGCGTCCGAGCGGTGCAGGTGTTCGAATATATTGACGACCCAATCGTCGGGCGGACGGTTCAGGCCCAATCCGAAAATGGCATCTACTATAATGTCCTCGTCACCGATTTCGGGCAAGTCGTTGCCCTCCCCCAAAAAATCGGGCCAAACCTTTTTATCCTTCAATCGATCGAGGTTGGTCAAAAAATCGTGCGATCTTTTCTTGCTGTAGTTGACTACATAGACCGCTATGTTATAGTCTTGCTCCTGTAGGTGCCGGGCCAATGCGAGTCCGTCACCGCCGTTGTTTCCGATACCGCAAAACAAATGGATTTTGGCTGGGTCGCCCTGCATCCTTAGGTCCAACCAATCAAAGAGTTGAACCGCGGCCCGCTCCATCAGCTCGTCACTGGTGATGTCCTGTTTCTTCATGGTGGCCTTGTCGGCGGCGTAAACTTGTTCTGCGGAATAAATTTTCATGGAAAACAAAGTAAAATGGAAGAAAAAGTCATTGAAAAACAATTACGGCAGATCTGTAATCTCAATTGGACCAACAGGAAGGTCTTGGTTCAAGACATGCTTAATCTTTGGAACGAGATTCCTCAACGTAACGTAGGTATTATCCGCTGCATTTAGAACTAATACAATAACTGGATATTTACTGAAATTCAATTCTGCTGATACTGTAGGTTTTTATCGAAAGTAAAAAGTACATCGAGACCTTCATACAACATCAATTGCAATAATTCCCCGTTCTTTTTGCCGTTCCATCCCTTATCGGAAACCGAATAAATGGTTCGGTCAGAAAAATCCGATTTCAACCTTTTGGGTAGATTTTCATCAAGCAACAGCTTCGTAAATCTTCTCGATTTGACCCGAAGCCATAATCTTATTGGCAATTCCGATGACACCTTTCGCT
This sequence comes from Pricia sp., assembly GCA_049683055.1. Classification (GTDB taxonomy): domain Bacteria; phylum Bacteroidota; class Bacteroidia; order Flavobacteriales; family Flavobacteriaceae; genus Pricia. The sequence continues at coordinate 6,331 of JBAUIP010000064.1, read as the reverse complement.
TGCTTTCTGCTCACACTTGGAAAATCCTCTAAAAACTCGTCAATGGATATTTCTTTTTCCAAATGCCAAAAAAGGGTCTCCACGGGCACTCGGGTACCTGAAAATACCGCTTGCCCATTTTGAACTTGGGCATTAACGCTTATGAATTTTTTCCATTCCTCCATATTCAAATATACGAAATATTGCCAACGAAGCCGTTCGAATTCGCAAATCTATAACCCTTTATAATGTTGATAAAAATCATTATAACATTTGATAAAGACCCCAAAAATACTACTTTTGACGCTTGCATTTGGTACGACTTTGACGTCCCTAAGGCATGACGACCGGACTTTTCTTTGCTGTTTGCAACTTTGATCGATCATAGAGATCGAATCCGGATAAATGACCAAACCCATGACAAAAGTCCTAAAATTTGGCGGCACATCGGTGGCCGGTTCTTCGAACATTCGCCTTGTACGAAATATTGTCAGCGAGATCGATGGGAAATCCATAGTTGTGGTATCCGCCCTTGGAGGGGTGACGGATAGCCTTTTGACTGCCTCGGGAATGGCGGCCTCCCAAAACGGGGATTATAAAAATATCCTGAAAGATATTGAGGACAGGCACTTAACAACAATTAAGGATTTGATACCGATTGCTGCCCAGAGCAAAGTACTCAGCAAGGTGAAAAGCGAGCTGAACACTTTGGAGACCTTGATGGAAGGGGCCTTTTTGATAGGGGAAGCTACCGTTAGACTATCCCATAAAATTGTCAGCTACGGCGAACTGTTATCCTCTTATATCATCAGCGAATTCTTCGCACAAGAAGGATTGGATGTCACCTACATGGATAGTAGGGAAATCATTAAAACCCATGGAAGCGACCTTAAGGTCAAGGTAAATTTCGAGCTTACTAACGCAAACTGCCGAGAACGCCTTTCGCAAATATCGAACAAGATAACCGTGATGGCCGGGTTCATTGCCTCTTCCGAAACGGGAACCTCCACTACCCTCGGGCGCGGTGGTTCCGACTATACGGCCGCGATTGTCGCAGCCGCCATCGATGCCGAGGTGCTGGAAATATGGACCGATGTCAGCGGCATGTTCACCGCTAACCCAAAACTGGTAAAGCAGGCCAAGGCGATTCCCCATATATCCTACGAAGAAGCTATGGAACTGTCCCACTTCGGGGCGAAGGTGTTGTATCCGCCGACGATTCGGCCCGTTTTGGCCAAGGGCATTTCCATCCACATTAAAAATACGTTTGCGCCCGAGGATTCCGGAACCCTGATTACACAGAATAAAAACGAAAAAGGACGAACTGTTAGAGGCATCACCCACATTGGGAATATGGCCCTATTATCTTTGGAAGGGCCCGGTATGGTGGGCGTTCCCGGAACTTCAAAGCGTTTTTTCGAAGTGCTTTCCCAAGTGGATATTAGCGTGGTATTTATCACTCAAGCCTCCTCGGAGCACTCCATTTGCGTTGGCATTTCGGCAAACGATATCGACCACGCGGTGCTTGTAGTCGACTCCGCATTCGCCTATGAAATCGACCGGGGCAAAATCAAACCGGCCATCGCGGAGACCGATTTGGCCATAATCGCCTTGGTGGGCGATAACATGAAACAGCATCAAGGCCTGAGCGGAAAAATGTTCAGTACTTTAGGACGTAACAATGTGAACATTAGGGCTATTGCGCAGGGTGCTTCGGAACGGAACATCTCCGCCGTAATTATCAGGAACGATGTAAAAAAAGCCTTGAATGCCCTACATGAGGAGTTTTTCGAGGAGAATATCAAACAGCTGAACCTCTTTGTCATGGGGGTCGGGAATGTCGGTGCAAAATTCTTGGAGCAGGTCAGGAAACAGCGCAAATTTTTAAAGGAAAATCTAAAGTTGAATCTTCGAATCATCGGGATATCCAATTCACGTACTATGATATTTGATGAGGATGGAATACCCCTCAAAAACTGGAAATCTGCACTGGTGGAAGGTCAAAAAACGGATAAGGACGCCTTTTTTGAACAAGTACAACAACTCAATTACCGGAATTCCATTTTTGTGGATAACACCGCCAGCGAGGAAGTGGCCTCGACGTACAACTCCTACTTGAAAAGTAGTATTTCCGTAGTCACCTGCAATAAAATCGCCTGTTCCTCTGATTTCAAAAATTATAAGGAATTGAAGGATTTAGCGCGGGAATACAATGCCCCTTTCCTCTTTGAAACCAACGTAGGGGCTGGTTTACCCATCATCGACACCTTAAAGCATCTTATCGCTTCAGGGGACAAAATCCTCAAGATACAGGCCGTACTCTCCGGAAGCCTCAATTTTGTGTTCAATAATTTCGATGACAAGACCACCTTTCATGAGGTAGTCAAAGAGGCGATGAAGGAAGGTTACACCGAACCCGATCCAAAAATCGACCTCAGTGGAATCGACGTCATGCGGAAAATTCTTATTCTGGCTCGGGAAAGCGGGAATCAATTGGACATTTCAGATATCAAGAACGAGTCTTTTTTGCCTCAGGAAAGTTTGGATACTGATAATAACGAGGATTTCTTTGCTTCCTTAAAAAAGCATGAAGACAAGTTTAAAAAACTGTATTCCGAGGCACAAAAAACGGACAGCAAGTTAAAGTACGTCGCCCAGTTCGAGAATGGCAAGGCGAGCGTTGGACTGCAGCAGATTCCCAAAGGCCATGATTTTTATAATTTGGAGGGAAGTGATAATATTGTGCTTTTCTATACCGAGCGCTATCCCGATCAGCCCATGATCATCAAGGGAGCCGGTGCAGGTGCCGACGTGACCGCCTCCGGAATTTTTGCGGATATAATTCGAATCGGGAATTTCTAAAAACGGTTTGGCGAGGAGCGGAGAGTATGATGAAATTATCCGCGCGTTTCACTTGACGCAGCAATCTGTTTAGGTTATAAGCTAGGTTGAGAAAATCGCGGCTCAAAATGGACTTCGCGGTGAAAAGTGACAGATTGCTCCGCTCCGCTCGCAAGTACGACATGTAATGAACAATGAGATAAAGATTTTTTGCCCCGCCACCATCGCGAACATCTCCTGCGGGTTCGACGTGCTAGGTGTCGCCCTGGATTCGGTCGGGGACGAGATGCTGATTCGAAAAGTATCCAAAAAGGGCATTCGCATCACCGCACTGACCGGGCAAGACCTACCTAAGGAAACCCATCTCAACGTAGCCGGTGTAGCCGCGTTGGCCTTATTGGCGGAATGTGATGGTCAACATGGTGTCACCTTCGATGGCGGTTTCGAAATCGAAATCTATAAAAAAATCAAGGCCGGTAGTGGTATCGGTAGCAGTGCTGCCAGCTCCACCGGAGCCGTTTGGGCGATGAACGAGTTGTTGGACCGTCCTTTTTCCCGATTGCAACTGGTCAAATTTGCCATGGAAGGTGAACGTCTGGCCAGTGGAGTCGCCCATGCCGACAATGTGGCACCCGCCCTTTTTGGAGGATTTACCTTGGTACGTAGCTACGAGCCGTTGGATATCGTTCCGATTCCGAGTCCCTCTCAATTATGGACGACGGTAGTACATCCTCAGATCGAGGTTCGGACCTCGGATTCGCGCAAAATCCTAAAAACCAATATCACTCTCGCCGACGGCATCAAACAATGGGGTAATGTCGGGGGACTGGTAGCGGGACTCTTTACGGAAGACTATGACCTCATCGGCCGCTCGTTGATCGACCATATCGTCGAGCCGATTCGTTCCATTTTGATTCCCGGGTTCGAAAAGGTAAAATCTTCGGCCCTCGAGGCCGGTGCCTTGGGATGTGGCATTTCAGGTTCTGGACCGTCAATTTTCGCTTTTAGCAAAGGAGAGGAATCCGCTAAAAATGTGGCAATGGCTATGAGAAAAGTATATCAAAAGATTGGTATTGATTACGATGTACATGTTTCGAAAGTCAATGTTGACGGTATTCGGACGCTCTGACTTTTAGATAGCCAAACGCTGCACCGCCGAGTTTCGACCGTGTCCGACTTAATGATCCGATCACTAAGCAGGTAACAATGAACGATTTGAAAACATCCTTCAAAACAACTAAACACAACACGGGCAAATCGAGGAGAATAATACAAATAGACCAAAAAGTTAGGCCGAGTTCCTATCTTTGTTTTTGTAATTTAAACCGACACCCCTTCGATTGAATTTCTACAGTCTCAATAATAAAGCCCCAAAAGTATCTTTTAAAGATGCGGTCATTGCCGGTATAGCACCGGACAAGGGATTGTATTTTCCCGAAAGCATCACTCCCCTGCCCGATTCGTTTTTTGAGGATATCGGAAACCTGTCCCATACCGAAATAGCCTTTCAGGCAATCCACCAGTTTGTGACTGATGATATTCCCGATTCGGTATTACAGGATATTTTGAAAGAAGTATTGGATTTCGATTTCCCCGTTGTCGAAATCGAGCAAAATATCGCGACCTTAGAGTTGTTCCACGGTCCGACTATGGCATTCAAAGATGTTGGGGCGCGTTTTATGGCCCAATGCTTGGGCTATTTTTCTCAGAAAGAACCGCAGGCCAATCGATTGAAACCACAATCATCACAGAAAATTCAGTCACCAGGTGAAGAATCCCTGGCCACTGAATCAAATTCCGACCCGTTGCAAGTGACAGTCCTAGTCGCTACTTCGGGAGACACTGGCGGCGCAGTCGCCAACGGATTTCTGGGTGTCGAGGGCGTAAAGGTGGTCATTCTCTACCCCAGCGGAAAAGTAAGCGACATCCAAGAACGGCAGCTTACCACTTTGGGACAGAACATTACGGCTTTGCAGGTGGATGGAACCTTCGATGATTGCCAAAAAATGGTAAAGACCGCATTTCTCGATGAAGAGCTATTGGCTGAGATGCAACTGACCTCGGCGAATTCCATTAACGTGGCGCGATGGTTGCCGCAACTATTTTATTTCCTGTTTGCCTACAAGCAAGTCCAAGAATTAGAAATCCAAAAGGAATCACAGAACAGCGCCAAATCGAAAGACGGACAAATCGAGTCCAACGATGACCATGGCGGATTGAAGGAAAGTTCTTCAAAATCGAAAGCGAAACCCATAATTTTCTCGATTCCCAGCGGCAATTTCGGAAACATCTGTGCCGGCATGGTCGCTCAACGTCTTGGCCTGCCGGTCGAGCATTTCGTGGCCGCCACAAACGTCAACGATACCGTACCGGAATTTATGCTGACGGGACAATACAATCCCAAACCATCCACTGCGACCATCTCCAATGCCATGGATGTGGGAGACCCGAGCAATTTCATCCGCATCCGGCACTTGTACCGAGATGATTTTGAATCCCTGAAAAACAACCTTTCCTCCTATTCCTTTACGGATGATGAGACCCGGAAAGCAATTCTTGACATTTACGAGAGCAGTGGATATGTCGCCGATCCCCATGGCGCAGTCGGATATCTGGGACTGAAAAAGCATCTGGAGCATTTTTCGGACCGTGGCGATTCGACCAACCGAAGTACCCCTTACGGTATCTTTCTGGAAACCGCGCATCCGGTCAAATTCTTGGACGTAGTCGAGGAAACCATCGGGAAATCCATACCAATTCCCGCGCAAATTAGAAAGGTAATGGATAAGGAGAAGAAATCCGTTCCAATCAAAGGTTATGGGCAGTTAAAAAAGTATCTTTTGAAAAATTAATCCAACTCCGGCAACTTAAAGTCATCAAGGGGACTAGGCTGTGCCATCATCTTTTCAATCGCCTTCGTGGTTCGCGGCGCCATGGCTGATAGGTTGACCGGGCCATCCTCGGCAATCAGGATGTCATCCTCGATCCGTACGGCGATGCCCCACCATTTTTTGTCGCAGTCGCTACCTTCGGGAATGTAGATGCCTGGCTCGACCGTAATTACGGTGTTCGGTTTGAAAGCTTGAAAGGTACCTTTGTCGTGGACATCCAATCCCAAATAGTGCGAGGTGCCATGGGGGAAATAGGTGCGGGCACCCTCTTCGCTTGAGATGATGCCCAAACGCAGCAATCCTTCGGCAACCACTTTGCTCGCGGCCCGACCCGGCGCTCCAAAAGGCGCACCGACCACGCTGGCCGCAATACCGGCCTCTTGGGCATCGTACACGATGTCATAAATCTGCTTCTGTTCTTTGCTGAACTTGCCGTTGGCGGGAATGGTCCGAGTCACATCGGCGGTGTATCCGTGGTATTCCGCGCCCAAATCCATCAGCACCAAGTCATCTCCAACTTGCGGCTTGTTATTCTCGATATAATGCAGGATGCAGCCATTGTTGCCACCTCCTACAATGGACGGATAGCCCTCGTATTCCGCGCCATATTTTTTGTAGAC
>JBAUIP010000063.1:0-12125 GCA_049683055.1 Pricia sp. | reverse complement strand
CTTGTAAGGATGCTACCGCTTTTATCGGGTCTTGGGGATTGTTGAGGGCGTTTTTGATTCTCGAAAGCTTCTGCTCGTTTTCCTCGAAAAAGTCCTTTACGGCATCGGAGGTAATGGCCTCGATTCGGCGGATTCCCGCAGCTACGGCGCCTTCGGAGCGGATTTTAAAGTGCCAGATGTCACCGGTGTTCTTGACGTGGGTGCCGCCGCAGAGTTCGATGGATTTCCCAAAGCGGACGGTCCGTACCGCATCACCATATTTTTCGCCGAAAAGCGCCATAGCGCCTTCCTCTAGCGCTTTTTCCATGGGTACGTTGCGGTTTTCCTCAAAGGGGAGCTGCCCGGTAATCCGGGCATTAACGAACTGCTCGACCTCTCTCAGTTCCTTATCGGTCATTTTGGCGAAATGGGAGAAATCGAAACGTAGGTATTTGGAATGTACCGCCGAACCTTTTTGCTCGACGTGGGTTCCCAGAATTTCCCGCAATGCTTGGTGTAATAAATGGGTTGCGGTGTGGTTGGCCTCGGTACGGCGGCGTTGCATTTCGTCGACTACGGCCCTAAAGGTCGCCTCCAAATTCTTGGGAAGGTTTTTGGTGAAGTGAACGATTTCATTGTTCTCCTTCTTGGTGTCGAGAATATAGACAACATCGCCGTTGGGAAGTTCTAGATAGCCCTTGTCCCCTACCTGTCCGCCCCCTTCTGGATAAAAAGGAGTTAGGTTGAAAACGAGCTGATATTGCTCGCCCTCCTTTTTGGAGGTGATTTTTCGATATTTGACCAGCTTGACATCGGCCTCTAAATAGTCATAGCCAATAAATTCCTGTTCGGCGTCTTCAGACAAAATGGTCCAATCTTCCTTGGTGGTTTTGGAGGCGGATTTTGAACGCTCTTTTTGCTCTTGCATGGCCTTTTCGAAGCCCTTTTCGTCCAAGGTATATCCCTTTTCCTCCAAAATCAAGGCCGTAAGGTCGACCGGAAAGCCGTAGGTATCATAGAGTTCGAAAGCTTTTCTGCCCTCGACTTCCTTTCCTTTGGTGCCGGCAACCACTTGGTCGAGCAAGACGAGGCCCTGTTCCAGCGTGTTCAAAAAAGAATGTTCTTCTTCCTTAATGACATTTACGATGAGTTGCCGCTGCTCCTTAAGTTCCGGAAAGGCTTCGCCCATGGTTTCGGTCAGCACCTCGACCAGTCGAAACATAAAGGGACCTTTGGTATCCAAAAAGGTAAAGCCGTAACGTACTGCCCGTCGTAATATCCTACGGATAACGTAGCCTGCCCCTGTATTGCTCGGTAGTTGTCCGTCCGCAATCGAAAAGGCTACGGCACGGATATGGTCGGAAATTACGCGGATGGCAATGTCAGTTTCTTCGCTCTTTCCATATTTCGAACTGGTGACCTGTTCGATTTCCCGTATGAGGGGCACAAAAACATCGGTGTCGTAGTTGGACTTTTTATCCTGCAGCACCATGCATAGCCGTTCGAATCCCATACCGGTATCGACGTGTTTGGCGGGTAGGTTTTCGAGTTTTCCATCGGCCTTGCGGTTGTACTGCATGAAGACCAGATTCCAAATTTCCACCACCAAGGGATGGTCCTGATTGACGAGGGACGCTCCCGAAACCTTAGCCTTTTCGGCATCCGGCCTGATATCGACGTGAATCTCGGAACATGGGCCGCATGGGCCTTGGTCACCCATTTCCCAGAAATTATCCTTTTTGTTTCCCAACAGGATGCGGTCTTCGGGCACAATAGCTTTCCACAGGTTAAAAGCTTCCTTGTCCATCTCGAGACCGTCCTCTTTGCTTCCCTCGAAAACGGAAACGTAGAGACTCTCTTTATCCACCTCGAAAACCTCGGTCAGAAGTTCCCAGGCCCACTGTATCGCATCCTCCTTAAAATAATCCCCGAAACTCCAATTGCCCAGCATTTCGAACATGGTGTGGTGGTAGGTATCCTTTCCGACTTCCTCGAGATCATTGTGCTTTCCGCTGACCCTAAGGCACTTCTGCGTGTCGGTTACCCGGGTGTTTTTAGGTACGGTATTTCCCAAGAAAAACTCCTTGAACTGGTTCATTCCCGCATTGGTGAACAGCAGTGTAGGGTCGTCCTTAATGACCATAGGAGCCGACGGTACTATTTTGTGGCCTTTTTCTTTAAAAAAGTTTAGGAATTTTTGTCTTATTTCCTTGGAGTCCATTGAATTGTATAAGCTTATGTAAATTGTACCGTTATAACGGAAACAATTTTTATATTTGTGAGGTTCGTCAAAATGCGTCCCAAAAAACGCGCGAAACCACAAAAATAGGATAAAAAACTTATGTCGAAGGTAAAGTACTATTATGATCCGGACACGCTTTCGTACCGGAAAATAGAACCTAAAAAATCCCGACGCTATCGGAATATCGCGTTCTTTATACTGGGCTCGTTTTTGTTCGGGCTGTTATCGCTTATACTTCTGCTGAACACGAACCTGATCAACACGCCGCAGGAACTTTCGTTACGGCGCGAGGTCAACAACTACGAATTGCAGTTCGAGCTTTTGAACCGTAAAATGGGCCAAATGGAGGAGGTTTTGGCCAACATTGAGGACCGCGACAACAACATCTACCGGCTGTATTTCGAGGCCAATCCCATTCCAGAGGAACAACGGCGCGCCGGTTTTGGTGGCGTCAACCGCTATAAATCCTTGGAAGGCTTCAATAATTCAGATATGGTCATCGCGACGACCAAGCGGCTCGATATCATTAAGAAACAGATGGCGATCCAGTCCAAATCCCTTGACGAGATTACGGATTTAGCGGAAGAAAAGGAGAAACTTTTGATGGCTATACCCGCCATTCAGCCGGTCCGCAACGAAGATCTGAAACACATGGCTTCCGGTTTTGGATGGCGTACCGACCCTTTCACCAAAGCCCGAAAACTGCACCGAGGAATGGATTTTTCCGCTAAAAAAGGTGTTCCGATATATGCTACCGGAGACGGCACGGTCACCAGGGCGGATAATAATTCTTCCGGCTACGGAAAACACGTGCGTATCGATCATGGTTACGGCTACAAAACGTTGTACGGGCATATGAGCGAATACAATGTCAAACGGCGTCAGAAAGTCAAACGCGGTGATTTGATAGGATTCGTAGGAAGTACGGGGCGCTCCGAAGCACCCCACGTGCACTATGAAGTCTGGAAAGACGATGAGCGTATCAACCCGATCAATTTCTACTACGGCAGTTTGAGCGCGAAGGAATTCGAGGCCATGTTGAAACAGGCACAACAGGAAAACCAGTCGTTGGATTAGGAAATTAGTGAATAGTCTGTCGGCATTATAAAAACAACCGATAAAACACCATATCAAGTCAGACATGCAAATAGAACTTCCCGAAAAACGCTATTACGGCATCGGCGAGGTCGCGAAGGCCTTTGATGTCAATACCTCGCTCATCCGCTTTTGGGAAAAGGAGTTCGATGCCCTAAAGCCCAAGAAAAATGCCAAGGGAAATCGGAAGTTCACTCCGCAGGACATCGACAATCTCAAACTCATTTTTCATTTGGTCAAAGAACGTGGTTTTACCTTGGAAGGAGCAAAACTGCATCTGAAGGAAAATCGGCAGAAGACGCTGGATACTTTCGAGATTATCGACAAGTTGGAGCGTGTCAAAGCAGAACTCGTCAAGATAAAAGACCAATTGTAGAGTAATGATCAATAAATTATTCGAGCGGTCTGGCAATTATTCGATGAGCCCATCGACCGAGCGCAGCAGCATTTTTTAGCTAGCTGTTCAATCATGAGCGATAGCTTTTCGATCTAGATATTTCAGGGGTCAATTTTCGGACAGCAACTTGTTAGTGAATTTATTTTTTCGAAGTAGTACGTAACAATTATCCATAATGCCACACTAATTGACTACACCATTACTGATCACATATCAACTAAGCAACCTGTAACCCAATAATTAAAAACCATGAAAAAAGGATTAATTGCACTCATTATCATCGGTGTCATCGCCTTCGGCCTCTATCAATGGGGCGTTGGCTTTAATAACACTGCCGTTGAACTCGAAGCGGATGCCAAAACGGCCTGGTCGAACGTAGAAAGCTCGTACCAACGCAGAAACGATCTTATCGGAAATCTGGTCAAGACCGTGCAGGGCGCGGCCGATTTCGAGCGCGGTACCCTGACCGATGTCATCGAGGCGCGGGCAAAGGCGACCTCGACCACCATCGATGCCGACAACCTGACTCCGCAGAATATGGAAGCCTTTCAACAGGCCCAAAGCGGACTCACCGGTGCCCTGAGTAGATTAATGGTTGTGGTAGAGCGGTATCCCGAATTAAAGGCGAACCAAAACTTTCTGGAATTACAATCGCAACTAGAAGGCACTGAAAACCGCATCAACGTCGCCCGCGACCGCTTCAATGCCGAGGTCAACGAATACGACATCCACACCACCAAATTTCCAGGAAAACTACTGGCCGGTGTGTTCGGTTTTGAGGAAATGGCCCGGTACAGTGCCGACCCAGGTTCCGAGGATGCTCCCGATGTGGACTTTGATTTCGGAAGCCCTGAAGGTGAATAGACTGAGCCATTTAACCAATCAAGGATGAGCTCAGAAAAGTAACAAAACCATGTCAAGAGTAGAGGATTTTTTGTCGGCAGAAGAAGAACAGGAAATCGTCGATGCCATTCTTAGGGCCGAAAAAAATACCTCGGGTGAAATTCGTGTACATATCGAAGCGCATACCCGGTCAGACCACATGGAGAGGGCCAAAGAAGTGTTTCAAGTCTTGAAAATGGGAAATACCAAACAAGAAAACGGTGTACTTATTTACGTGGCCGTCAACGATAAGAAATTCGCCATTTACGGTGACCGCGGTATCAACAAAGTAGTGCCCGAGGGATTTTGGGATTCCACCCGCGACGCCATCCAATCCCAATTCAGAAACAAGCACTTCAAACAAGGCATCATCGACGGCATTTTGAAAGCCGGAAAAGAGTTACAGACCCACTTTCCTTACGAACGGGGCGACATAAACGAACTGAGCGATGAAGTATCGAAAGGCTAGTCATCGTGTCTTCCGTATCAAGGGCGTCTTTTGTCTTTATTTAGGATTGCTCTGGTTCGGAGGCGTATCCGCCCAATTCGAGATTCCCGATAAGCCCAAAAAGGAAACCAGCGTTTACGACTACGTCAATCTGCTCCCCGACGGACAGGAAAAAGCACTGGAGCAAAAACTCATCCGCTATTCCGACAGTACTTCGACCCAAATCGTAGTGGCGATTATCGCTTCGACCGAGGGAGAGAACATAAATTACCTTGGAGCGCAATGGGGACAAAAATGGGGCATCGGCCAAGCGGACGAAGACAACGGAGTATTGGTGCTGTTGGCTAGGGAAGACCGACGTATTGCCATCAACACCGGCTATGGGACCGAGGGCAACCTGACCGATGCCATGTCCAAACGGATCATTGAAAATGTCATCCTCCCCCAATTCAAGCAAGACAATTACTATGGCGGTCTGAACGATGGTGCCGATGCCATCTTTCAAGTGTTGAGCGGAGAGTTCAGCGAAGACCGAACCTTTGACGAAGGTAGTGGCGGTTTCCCGTTTAGTTCCATTCTACCCGTTATCATCTTTTTTGTCATCCTAATCATTTTGTCCCGAAAAAACCGAAGGGGCGGCGGCCGCAATGGCGGTAAGCGCTCCGGTGGCTTCGATATCTGGGACATGATCATACTCAGCAACATGGGCCGCAGCAGTGGTTCCGGAGGTTTTGGGGGTGGCTCTGGAGGTGGTTTCGGGGGTGGCGGTGGTTTTAGTGGGGGATTTGGTGGCGGCGGCTTTGGTGGTGGCGGAGCCTCCGGTGGGTGGTAATTTTGGAGTCAGACCACGCAACCCTTTTTCTCGTCTTACATCTTCTTCTAAAACAATGTTCAGACCTGTTCTTTTACTACCATTTTTCTTCCTTCTTTCAATGTGTCGATCCGATGACGAACCTGTAGTATACGACTGTTCCGCAGTCACCTGTTATACTGGTTTTACGGAACTGTACATCGAAGTTCTTGATAGCGAGAACGGCAAAAATGCGTTCTTGGAAGGTATCTATGCCGAAAAAGACATCCGCATAAGCGGTAGCGAAACTGTTCGATTCGAATTGAAAAATGCATTGGAAAAAGAGCTTTTAGTGGTATCGGACACCATCTGGCAACTTGGGGCATTTGAGTATACCCTTGTGATCGGGAACAACAATGCCTTTGACATATCCATCTTTTTGGATAGGGCCGGTGGAGAAGGCTGTTGCTCGAACATTTTATCCCTCAAAAGTTTGAGTGTCAATGATGACGTTAAGGAGGTAGAGCTTCTAAATGTGGTTACGGTCGAAGTAGATTAATCCATGAATAGTGCAAAGAACACAGCCCGTTGGTGTTCAATTCAATTTTATGGTCTTCATGGAAGAAATAAGTGTGCCATCAGTTCCCATACCTTCGAGAAAAATGCTTACTTCGTTCTGACCCGATTTCGGAAAAGTCATGATTGCACCGGAATCGTTGTTAATGGAAATTTTTGGATTCCAGTCGATGGCCTTGTACCTATCATAAGCATCGTCGAATAGGGGATATTTTGCAGTCTCATATTCTTTGGGGGACGCATATCCTTCCGAAATCAAATATTTGATATGGTTTTTTGGCGCATTAGGTGGAACGTAATGACCCTGTCTAAGATTGATGGCCAAAAAAATTGATTTGTCGGCATCGAATACAATACTTTGAACGTTAGAAAGGGGCATCCCTAAAATATCGGTGCCATCGCTGAACATTCCGCCGACAGAAATGGGAATCTTTGGGTGTCCGCCCGAAGGCGCCGGTAGTCTTGAGCGAACCACCAGTCCACTGCCGGTTTTTCCCGCTTCCACCGATGTCCTGAAGCCCAGTCCACGAAGATAGTTGGCCAGGGTAACCTTTTTTTTGATGTCGCTATCCGTTACTATCCTGCCTTCGGTAGAGGCATTTATCTGAAACCTATCCCTTATTTTGGGTGCTTTGACCTCAACCCCTTCCAAAACGATCGTATTATCGCTGATAGTAAATTGAGGGCTGATAGGACTGTACCTTTCGGAGGAAGAATAACCTTTGATATCCTGTTCGTTGAAATTCGAGCCAGACCCTAGAGTCCCGAACTCAATTTCCATTTTAGGTTTTCGGACTCCACCCTTAAAGTCAGAGACCGATATGGCCAAAGAATCATCCTTATAGAGATGGACGTGTAATCGGTCTCCTGGATTTCGACTGCTCGAGGAAACGGATTGGATCTCAAGACCTTAATTTTTTGGTGGAACGAATTTGGATTTTTGAAATTCTTCATCCAATGAGTATATGCCTTTACATAGTATTCTCCTTGGGAAAATGAGCCGTCGAGTTCAAATTGGCCCACCCCCACCCCGTCTTCTATGTAGAGTAACTTCTTTTTCACTTGCTTGCCCGCTTGGTCAAAGAGCCCCCACGTAAAGATTACTGGTGTTCGATGAGGGCCGTTGCGAATTCTGATCGTACACGTATGCTTTGAACCAAACCTGCTCTCCCTTGAGGAAAGCGGTTTTGTTTAGGTGTAAATGAAAGTTCTCACGGCTAGAAGCGAAGAATTCCTGATGCCTTTCGATAAAATCCTTCAGTTGGTAGTCTTGTGGAAATAGAGCTATTGAACTCAAAAGAAAGAAAGCAAGACCAAATTGACGAAGTTGAATACGGAACATTTTAGGATATTTATACCCTAAAATACAAAATTAATGGATGGAAAACCATCCCATTGTGTACAACCCCCAATTGCATCAGCTATTGATCGACGCTACTTCTTCCGCATATAAATTGTCACAGGCACCCCGGTAAAATCAAAGTTCTCGCGAAGTTTATTCTCCAAAAACCGCTTGTATGGGTCGCGGACGTACTGGGGAAGATTACAGAAAAATGCAAACTGTGGATAGGCCGTCGGCAATTGGGTGATGTACTTGATTTTTACGTATTTGTCTTTGTAAGCAGGCGGCGGAGTGTGCTGAATGATTGGAAGCATCACGTCGTTGAGCTTGCGGGTCTTGATTTTTTTCGAACGGTTTTCGTAGACACCAACGGCGGTTTCTATAGCCTTGAAGATGCGTTGCTTGGTCAGGGCCGATATGAAGATGATGGGCACGTCGACGAAGGGCTCGATGGCCTGTTTTATTTCTTTGGTGTATTGCTTCATGGTATTGGTCTCCTTATCCTCGACCAAATCCCATTTGTTGACTAAGATGACCACCCCCTTATTGTTACGCTGTGCCAGCCAGAAAATGTTCGCTACCTGTCCGTCAAAACCTCGGGTCGCGTCGAAAAGCAATAGGCAGACATCGCTATGCTCAATGGCGCGCACAGAACGCATGACGGAGTAGAATTCCAAATCTTCCCTTACCTTGGCCTTTCTTCGGATGCCCGCGGTATCGACCAAATTGAAGTCGAACCCGAAGCGATTGTATTTCGTGTCCATACTATCGCGGGTGGTACCGGCGATATCGGTCACGATGTAGCGGTCTTTGCCGAGAAGGGCATTGATGAAAGAGGATTTTCCGGCGTTGGGCCTTCCGACCACGGCGAACCTCGGAAGTTCGGAATCATCTTTTGGCTTTTCGGGAAGCTTTTCGACTAAATCGTCGAGCAACTCCCCCGTACCGCTACCGTTGATGCTGGATAGCGAATAGTATTCCCCTAATCCCAAGGCATAGAATTCCACGGCATCGGCGGCCCGGCGGGCATTGTCAACCTTGTTCACGGCCAAAAAGACCGGTTTGTCGACCCGGCGCAGGAGTTTGGCCACGTCTTCATCCATTCCGGTGACCCCGGTTTCCACATCGACCATGAAGATGATGGCATCTGCTTCGTCGATGGCCAATTCGACCTGTTTGTCGATTTCCTGTTCGAAGACATCATCGCTGCCCAAGACGTAACCTCCGGTGTCGATGAGGGAAAAGTCCTTCCCGTTCCAATCGCTCTTGCCGTAGTGGCGATCACGGGTGACTCCACTCGTGGCGTCAA
Organism: Pricia sp.; assembly: GCA_049683055.1. GTDB lineage: Bacteria > Bacteroidota > Bacteroidia > Flavobacteriales > Flavobacteriaceae > Pricia. The sequence goes on along the minus strand of JBAUIP010000063.1, from coordinate 3,065 downwards.
CAATGGCTTCCCGCCGCTGTATCAATCGGTTGAAAAAAGTAGATTTTCCTACGTTCGGCCTTCCTACTATGGCTACTATCGCGCTCATGACTATTATTTTTGGAGGTGCAAAAGTAGGCTTTATTTCGTTCCGAGGGTCAGCCGTTGTAACCGAACCTCTTTAATTGCCGGGCATCGCTCCGCCAGTTTTTATTGACCTTGACGTAGAGTTCGATATGCACCTGTTTTCCGAAGAATCGCTCCAAGTCTTTGCGGGCCTCTACCCCTACCCTTTTTAACGCGCTTCCTTTGTGCCCGATGATGATACCCTTCTGGGAATCGCGCTCGACCATGATGACGGACCGTATCCTGATGATTTCTTCCTCCTCAAAAAATTCCTCGGTCTCAATTTCTACCGCGTAGGGTATTTCCTTTTTATAATGGATAAGGATTTTCTCACGGATGGTCTCGTTCACGAAAAATCGTTCCGGTTTATCGGTCAGCTGGTCTTTGGGATAATAGGGAGGCGCTTCGGGAAGCAGTTCGATAATACGCTGGAAAACGTTTTTGACATTGAAATCCGTCAGTGCGGAAACGGGATGCAGTTCGGCGGAAGGAAGTAGTTCTTGCCAGTGCTGTACCTGCTCTTCCAGCAATTCTTGATCTGCGGTATCGATTTTGTTCAGCAAGAGCAGCACGGGAATGGTACTTTGCTTTATCCTCTCGAAAAAACGTTCATCCTTCAAAGCCTTTTCCCCGATTTCGACCATGTAGAGCAGGACATCGGCATCCTCAAAAGCGGACTTTACAAAATCCATCATACTGGACTGCAGCTCATAAGCCGGTTTGATGATGCCCGGGGTATCCGAAAGCACGACCTGAAAATCATCCCCGTTAACGATTCCCAAAATACGATGTCTAGTGGTCTGCGCCTTGGAGGTGATGATGGAAAGCTTCTCGCCCACGAAGGCGTTCATCAGAGTGGATTTTCCTACATTGGGATTTCCGATGATGTTTACGAATCCGGCTTTATGTTTTTGGGTCTTCTGGGAAGCATCTTCCTTGGTGGATGTATCTTCTTTTTCCGTGGATTGGCCGGTCAGTCCATGGTCTCTTTCCTTCATCGCATCAGCTTCTACCTCTAAATTACCTCCTATTTTTTTATCCTTGTTCATCCTTGCTTCATCTTTCCGGTTTTTAACCCTTTATTTTTAATTTCCCTTCTTTCGTCCTTCCATTGCAAACCCCATCATATCATCTCTCGCTTTTTATCCTCAGAAAATAATCCTTGGCCGCCGCGTTGACCTTAGGTGCCAGTAAAAGTACGGCAATCATATTGGGGATCACCATCAGAGCGTAAGACAAATCAATCAAATTTATGACCAGTTCCAGCGAGGCTACCGCCGCAAAAACAATCATGATGACGAAGTACCAATTGTAGTAATTTCCGATTTTAGGAGTGGTCAAAAAGGATAAACATTTCACACCGTAGTAGGAATAGGTGAACAGGGTCGACAGCGCGAAGGCGGTCACGATAAGCATCAACAGATCGTCGCCGTATCCGAACAACGTGGTCTCGAAAGCGGATAAGGTCATCACGATACCGCTGGAATCCTCGAGGTAGGCACCACTCAAAATGATAACGATGGCAGTGAAGGTACAGACCAAGATCGTATCGATAAAAGGGCCGAGCATGGCCACCAGTCCTTCTTTGATTGGATTATCGGTCTTGGACTGTCCGTGGTACATCGGTGCGCTGCCCAGTCCCGCCTCGTTGGAAAACATAGCCCGGCGGATACCGATAAAAACTAAGCCCCAAAATCCCCCAGTGGCGACCGACTTGAAGTTCCAAGCTTCGGTGATGATTAGCTTAAGGGAGGGTCCGATCTGAGAGGCGTTCAATGCCATGACCACAATGACCGCCACCAAATAGACGGCGACCATGAAGGGCACCAGGGCCGAGGCCACCCGGGCGATTTTGGTGAGTCCCCCGAAAATCACGAAGGAAGTGATGATAGCTAGCACGATACCGACCGTCCACTTCCAGTTCATTTCGCTCATTTCGAATAGGGTGCTCGAGGGTTCGACTACGCTCATAAAAGTTTCGGTGAACTGGTTGGCGGTGAATACGCCGAGGAATCCGAAAAGTCCGCATACTGCAAAGAAGATGGCGAGTGGTTTTGCTTTTGGACCCAGTCCTTTTGTGATATAGAACATGGGGCCACCCTGCAATTTACCTTCCTTATCCGTGGTGCGGAACATGATGGCGAGGCTACAGGAATAGAACTTGATGCACATGCCGATCAAGGCGGTCATCCAAATCCAAAAAACCACCCCCGGCCCGCCGTCGTGAATGGCGATCGCCACCCCGGAGATATTCCCAAGTCCCACGGTAGCGGCCACGGCGGCCGACAACGCTTGAAAGGAGCTGACATCTCCTTCTGCGGTTTTGTCGTCGTACTTTCCGGCCGTAATCGCGATGGCATGGCCGAAATAGCGGTAAGGCAAAAACTTGGAGTAGATTACTAGAAAAACGCCCCCTCCGATGAGCAGCAGGAACATGGGCCACTCGGTAAGCGGCAAAACCGTGGTGATAAAGTCGTTTATGGTTTGCAATGGAGCGGAAACGTTTGGTTCATGTTGTAAAACAGCGATACAAATTTGAAGGTTAGGGCCGAGTTGCCGAAGGTATGGAATTTAGGGATTTTGACGGCCCAGCTTTTAAAATAATCTTAACAGCAAAATTTGATAAAGATGAAAAAGCGTTGTATATTTGCCGTCCGGTTTGAGGGAGTTGTTCCATTACTGAATTTTTTTTACAATAAAGCACCTCAAACAACCGGAATTTCATCTCGTCGGGCTCATAACCCGAATGTCACAAGACTAAAGTGAGATTGGTTACATCGCGGGGTAGAGCAGTAGGTAGCTCGTCGGGCTCATAACCCGAAGGTCGCTGGTTCGAGTCCAGTCCCCGCTACAAGCAAACACAAGGCTTCCGAGAAATCGGGAGCCTTTTTTTTGGAAATAGATTTCCGTCTCGGATGTACAGACAACCGTTTGTGCAGCATCAAATTCTTAGAAGCCTA
>JBAUIP010000062.1:0-2574 GCA_049683055.1 Pricia sp. | reverse complement strand
TGAGTTCGTGTTAAGGAGAACCATATACAATTAAAGATAATTAATACTTTGCTAAAATTGAAGAAGTTACTAAAGTTTTGACAAAAGGGAATAAAAAAAGGAGCCGAAATCCCTAGGCCTAAATTTGACAAGCGGTGGGCATGGGTATCAAACCCGCGACCTACTTCTCGAATAGACAGATGTGAAATTAATAGATACGTGTTGAGAAGGCAGGAAAGAAAAAGCCATGACAGTTCTTAGAGCTCAAAATCCTTTTTTAGCTCGGCGACCACTTGCTCGATATCCTTTTTAAGCATGGGAAAGCGTTTTTCCATTTCGGCGATATCGGCGCCCTGCTTGCCCAAGGTCTCAATTTCCAAAGCGGCCTCACGGGATTTGTCCATCCCCAACAAATCGACATTGGGCTTGATTTTATGGGCCAGTTTAAAGGCCTGCTCGCGGTCGTTTTGCTCCAAGGCCGTTTCGAGGGCGGCCAAATCTTCGGGCACTTCTTCCAAGAATACAGAAATCACCGATTGGATGAAGTCTTCATCTCCCTCGGCCATTTCATTGATTTTGTCAAGACTATAGATCATGTATGGGGTAGTTAGGTTCTCTGCCTTTCGGCGGATGGCTGATAACGGTAAAATTTTACAAACATGGAATGAGAGGATGGATTATTTAATGCGTACCGAGAACATGTCCCGCCCCTCCAAAACGCCCGCAAGATAATCATTTGCGGAGATCTTGCCAACACCGGACGGGGTTCCGGTAAATAAAATATCCCCTTTTTTCAACGTGAAGTATTGCGAGACGTAAGCGATGAGTCCGTCTATCTTCCAGAGCATCAATTCGGTGTTTGCCTTTTGGACTTCCTCGCCGTTCTTAAGAAGGGAAAAATCGAGGGTGTTCAAATCCTCGAAATCCATTTTGGGAAGCCATTTTCCGATGACCGCCGCGCCGTCGAAGCCCTTGGCCTTTTCCCAGGGCAGGCCCTTTTCCTTGAGTTGGGATTGTAGGTCGCGGGCGGTAAAATCGATGCCGAGTCCGATTTCGTCGTAATATGTATAGGCGAATTTTTCGTCGATATGCTTACCGACCTTTTTGATCTTGACCAGCACCTCGACCTCATAATGGACCTCGTCGGTGAATTCCGGGATGTAAAAATCCTGGTCCTTCGGAAGTATGGCGGAGTCGGGTTTGATGAACACCACCGGTTCTTGCGGACGCTCGTTTTTCAATTCCTCGATGTGGTCGGCGTAGTTTCTTCCGATGCAGATTAGTTTCATGGTTGATGTACATTGTCTTTTGACACTGACGACTTCTCGCCAATTCAAAAATGTTCAGCATCGGAAAATTCCAAATCCCAAATTCCAATTCACTCCTTTTTGGAATTTGGAGCTTGGGATCTGAATTTTCAACTCAACTTGTTATTCAATTGGCTCAGTTTAATCTGCGTCAGTACCTTTTTAGTATAGAGCGGAAAATCGGCGTTCAATATCCATCCGAAATAGCCAGGTTCTTTCTCCAGCACATCGAGGATTTTTTTCCCTTTATGCTTCCCGAAGGAAAAAATCTCGACACCATCATCGTCATAGCCCAAAAACCCGGCAAAATCGGCGAATTGGCGATGGGTGGAGAATTCGGCCAGTTTTTTGACGTTGTTTTCCAGCTCGGGATATCGATCCAATTGGGACTTCAACACCTCGTAGGTGGCGATGGTATCCGCCTCGGCACTGTGGGCGTCGACCAGTTCTTTATCGCAATAGAATTTGTAGGCGGCACCCAGCGTCCGCTTTTCCATCTTGTGGAAAATGGTCTGTACATCGATGGATACCATGTTCTTCATATCGAAATCCACCTCGGCCCTCAGCATTTCCTCTACCAGAAGTGGAATATCGAAGCGGTCGGAGTTGAAGCCGCCCAGATCGCAATCCTTTATCATCCCATAAATATCCTTTGAAAGCTCCTTGAACTTAGGCTCATCGGCCACTTTTTCGTTGGATATACCATGGATTTCCACCACCTCATCGGGAATTTTCATTCCGGGATTGACCAGCCACGTCTTACTTTCCGTTGTGCCGTTGGGAAGTACCTTAAGGATGGATATCTCGACGATCCGGTCTTTTGCGATGTTCGTACCGGTGGTCTCGAGGTCAAAAAAACAGATGGGGCGGGATAATTTAAGTTCCATTAGTGTCGTAGGATAGGTTTTCGCAAAGGTAGGTAATAGCCGATTCTTCCGTTAAATCTTACTTAATTCTTTTAGTTCTTACAATAATGAACTAATAAAACCGTTATATTTGCGCCAAAGGAACGGCTTATGGACATCAAACTTACGAAAGAACAGCAAGAACTCATAGAAAAGTTCGGCGTGATCCAGGAAGGGATGGGCTTAAACCCCGCATCTGCCCGGGTCAATGCGCTACTGACCATTTCAGATAAGCTAGAGCTTACCTTTGACGAGATAAGGGAAACCCTGAAACTGAGCAAAAGCGCGACCAGCAACGCCATCAATTTTTTGTTGGAGCGGGAAAACATCGGCTACAAGACCAAATTGGGAGATCGAAAACGTTATTTCTTTTCCAAGTTAGA
>JBAUIP010000061.1:0-1990 GCA_049683055.1 Pricia sp. | reverse complement strand
CTTCTATTGATGCCATACAGGCTTTCTACGAAAAAGTGGTGAAGTACCTGATTTTCGGAAACGTGCTAAAAAACAACACCTACCCATTATCGGTCAGTGCCGAACGGGTAGTACAAGCCATCGAAATCGTCAATTACGCCAAAAAAGTGGGCGCCCAATACATCGCCCACGGTAGCACTGGTGCCGGGAACGACCAAGTGCGTTTCGACATGATTTTCCAGATTATTGCGCCCGATATCGAGATTATTACCCCGATACGCGACAACCGACTGTCACGGGAGGCCGAAATTGACTATCTCAAAAAAAACGGGGTCGACTTTTCATGGGAAAAGGCAAAATATTCCATCAACCGAGGCTTGTGGGGCACCTCGGTCGGTGGCGAGGAAACTTTGACCTCAGACAAGCCGCTGCCCGACTCGGCGTATCCGAGCCAATTAGAAGAAAAAGAACCCTCGGAAGTCCGGTTGACCTTTGACCGGGGCGAACTGGTCGCTTTGGACGGAAAAACCGATTCCCCGGTCAACAACATCATAGCGCTGAACGAAATGGCCTCCAAATACGCCATCGGACGCGATATTCATGTGGGCGATACCATCATTGGCATCAAGGGCCGTGTGGGCTTCGAGGCGGCCGGGGCGATGCTTATCATCAAGGCCCACCATCTGTTGGAAAAGCATACCCTCACCAAATGGCAGCAGTTTCAAAAAGAGCAACTGGGCAATTTTTATGGGATGCTGCTCCACGAAGGCAATTATCTGGACGAAGTCATGCGCAACATTGAGGCCTTTTTGACCGATACCCAGAAGAAGGTCTCCGGGGACGTATTCGTCAGCCTTTATCCATTTCAGTTCCGATTAGACGGAATTTCCTCGGAACACGACCTGATGAACGCCTCGTTCGGAAGCTACGGCGAAATGAACAAGGGCTGGACCGCCGATGAGGCCAAGGGGTTTATCAAGATTCTGTCAAATCCGGGGAAGATTTATAATCATGTAAACAATAAAGATAACTGACTATCAGGTCGAGCATTTCGACTACGCACAATAAGAGCATAGTCGCTGTCTGGTCAGACGCAGTCGTTGTCAAGTCGATCTCAGTCCAGACCTAGACCGGTAAAATCTCCGCCTTATTCAAACTAAGCGGGACCAAGTTTCGGCAACGAAGAACAAAACAAAAATCTCATGATAAAAGCAGGTATCATAGGCGGTTCGGGATATACCGGCGGGGAATTGATCCGAATTCTCCTGCAACATCCGCAGGCGGACATCGATTTTGTCTTTAGTACGACCCGCGCGGGAAAACGTATTACTACGGCGCATCCCGATTTGCTGGGAGCGACAGAAATGCAGTTTACTGGAAATGTCAATCCCAATGTAGACGTCGTTTTTCTTTGCTTGGGACATGGCAATTCCTCCAAATTCCTACGGGAAAACCATTTTTCCGATACCACCAAGATTGTAGACCTCAGCAACGATTTCCGGCTGCAAAAGGATGCTGTTTTCGAGGGGAAACCCTTCGTCTATGGCCTGCCCGAACTGAAAAAAGAGGATATCCGAAAAGCACAGTATATCGCCAATCCCGGATGCTTCGCCACCGCCATCCAATTGGGACTGCTACCCTTGGCAGAAGCAGGACAATTGCAAAACGAGGTGCATATCAACGCGGTGACCGGAAGCACCGGCGCCGGGGTCCGGCCCTTGGAAACCACCCACTTCAGTTGGCGCAACAACAATGTCAGCGTTTACAAACCATTTACCCATCAGCATTTAGGCGAAATCAACGAGAGCCTCAAGTCGCTACAATCCGACACCGGACAATTATTTTTCCTGCCCAATCGCGGGAATTTTACCCGGGGCATCCTGGCAACATCCTACACTCGGTATGACGGAACCCAAGCGGAAGCCATGCGGTTGTACCAAGATTTTTATAAAGACGCCGTTTTTACACATATATCTGAAGAACCCATCCATCTAAAACAAGTGGTCAATAC
>JBAUIP010000060.1:0-4264 GCA_049683055.1 Pricia sp. | reverse complement strand
CTTTAGCAGCCTCTTCGACTACAAAATGGCGACCCATCAGGAAAAATATCCCGTCTTGCAGCAGCATTTTGTAGGATGGACGGTCAAGACCAAAAACCCCGTCTTCGATACCGATCAAGCGACCTATATGGACTTTTCCATCCCCCAAAAAGGCAACACCCGCTTTATGTACGTGCTTCCATTTTCGCAGACGGAGGCTTTGGTCGAGTACACTTTGTTCTCCAAAAAACTTCTTCCTAAGATGGAATACGAAAATGCTATAAGAGAATATTTAGGGAAAATGCTCAATACTTCCGCAAACTTGAACGACGGGCCAGACCGCCGCAATTTGGAGAATATGGAAGCCGGACCAGGCATTGACGAGAACGAAACACAGGGCTCCGAACCAAACCTCGCCGATTACGAAATACTGGATACCGAGCAGGGCAGCATCCCCATGACCTGCTACGATTTCAGCGAGCACCACACCTCCAACATCCGCTATATCGGCACCGCCGGCGGATGGGCCAAACCCAGCACCGGCTACACCTTTATGAGCAGCTCTAAAAAAGTACCCGTTCTCGTGGAACATGTCAAAAACGGCCAACCCCTCGATAGATTGAGTTTCAAGAACAAATTTTGGTACTACGACCTGTTGTTCTTAGATGTGCTGTATAAAAACAATGGTAAGGGCCACCACGTTTTCGAGACCCTCTTCAAAAATCGCGACCCGCAATTGATTTTCAAATTTTTGGATGAGGAGAGCTCATTTTGGGAAGATTTACTGTTTATTTTGGGGTGCCCTACTTGGCCGTTTGTGAAGGCTATGTTTGAAAGAATAATAACTATGGCCAATACGAAAGTTGTTCGCTGAGTTCAGTTTCGGTCAAACTACCATACATCCCGTATAGATTACAATTAACGTCTCCAAATAGTTTAGCATATTCTCAATTGGTTATACTCAAGTTTATATTTTAACAATTTTTTAGACACTTAATCGATTATTTGTTACTTTTAATCCCAGATAACCCAAGAACCTATATTTTATGAACACTAGAACTACCTCCTCTACCGCACCGCGGAAATGGCCAAAATTTTGTCTGTCCACCCTTCTTTTATTGCTAATTTGTCTAACCTCTTACTCGCAAGAAATTACCGTTTCAGGGACGGTTACCTCAGCAGCTGACGGGATGCCTTTACCGGGGGTTACCGTAGTAGATGCCAACAACCCATCCAATGGGGTGGTTGCCGATTTTGACGGCAATTATTCCCTCAATCTTGAAGATGGGGATACTAGTTTAAAATTTAGTTACATCGGCTTTAAACCTTTAGTAGCCCCCGTTGATAGTCAAAGCACGGTAAACGTTGCGATGGAGGAGGATATCGCCAATTTGGAGGAAGTCGTGGTCGTTGGTTATGGTACTCAGAAAAAGGCTACGGTCACTGGTGCTGTAACGGCGGTACAAGGTCCGGTTCTGGAAAGTTCTCCTGCGGTTAGTGTCTCCAACTCTTTGGCCGGTCGGCTTCCCGGGGTGGTGATTATACAGACGAGCGGTGAACCCGGTAATGATGAATCGAGCATCAATATCAGGGGCCAGAATACCTTGGGGAACAACCAGCCCTTGGTTGTTATAGATGGTATACCCGACCGGGATGGTGGTATAGGCAGGGTAAATCCTGATGATATTGCGAATATTTCGGTACTGAAGGATGCATCAGCAGCGATATACGGGGCGAGAGCCGCTAATGGTGCCTTAATCGTGACCACCAAACAAGGAAATCCTGGAAAGCCTGAGGTAACCTACAGGGCCGATTTCGGATTGACTAGACCGACCCGAGTGCCCGACATGTCAAATGCGGAGGAGTATCTCACTATAATGAACGAACTCGCAATTTTTAACAGTAATGTTCCTGTCGATCAATGGGGGGCAGCATGGGATTCGTTTCAAGCTCAGGGAAATTATACCATTCCCGCAACCAATGAGACCGTAAACGCAGCGTTCTCCCCAGAAACTGTTAGAGGGCATGCTGAAGGCCTTGATCCTTGGTTGTTTCCAGATACCGATTGGTTCGGTGCAACCTTTAAGGATTGGGCGGAACAAAGCCGTCATAATCTATCGATCAGAGGCGGAGGCGAGGCCATCAAATACTATGCTTCCATAGGATACATCGATCAAGATGCGATTTACAAAAATTCGGCGAACCGATATCAGCAATATAATTTTCGCCTCAATACCGATGTCAAGATCAACGACTATCTCAGCACGAAATTAGGATTTGCCTATCGAAAGGAGGACCGAACTTTCCCAACCGAAGGTGCCGGAGCTATTTTTCGTATGCTGATGAGGGGAAGGCCTAACGAGCCTGCAGTTTGGCCCAATGGGCGGCCTGGACCGGATATCGAGAACGGACAGCAGCCAGTTGTTGTCACCACTAATGCTACAGGTTACGACAAAAGGCCTACCGATTACCTACAATTTACGGCTTCAGTCGATATTGAAAATCCGTGGGTAGAAGGGCTCAAATTAACGCTGCTCACTGGGGTCGACCAGAGCCAAGTACGTCAAAAACGTTGGGAAACACCTTGGGAATTATTTTTCTTGGATCGTGAAAACTATATCGACACCGGTAATCCGGTTTTAGAAGGCGCAATACGCTCAAATTTTACGGATGCCAGACTGACCCAGTTCGCGGCGAACAACCTCAATGTCAACTTGACGGCATTGCTGAACTACGACCGTACTTTTGCAGAGGACCATACAATCAACCTACTGGCAGGTATTACCCGTGAATCGTTTCAAGGAGAGTTCTTCTCCGCTTTTCGAAGAAACTATATCTCGACCGCAGTAGACCAATTGTTTGCCGGAGGTACTGACCAACAAAATACTGACGGAAGCGGATTCAACAGAACCCGATTGGGATACTATGGCCGGGTCCAGTACAGCTTTAAAGAAAAATATCTCGCAGAATTCATTTGGCGCTACGATGGGTCTTACATCTTTCCGGAAGGTGATCGATTTGGATTTTTTCCAGGGTTTTTGGCGGGTTGGAACATCAGTAGTGAAGATTGGTTCAATGTTAAAGGAATCGATTATTTGAAATTGAGAGGGTCTTATGGGCAAATGGGTAACGATCAAGTAGCGTTTGACTCCAACGGAAATGGAGTTATTGATAACGGAGAGCTTCAAGAATATGCTTTTCTTTCCACTTACGGCTTCGGCGAATATCCAATTGACGGAAACGTAGTTACCACTTTGCAAGAAACTGTTCTCGCCAACCCCAGTTTTACATGGGAGCGGGCCAATAACTTCAATGTCGGTCTTGATGGTATCATCCTGAACGGAAATTTGGCCTTCACACTGGAATATTTCTTGAACAAAAGAGATCAAATCTTAATTCAACAGACAGGTTCGACCCCAGGTTCGTCAGGTATCGCAGATCTTCTCCCGCCAGTTAATGCAGGAGAAGTCGAAAACGAAGGCTTTGAATTTTCCCTTAACTATTATGGAGGCGATGAAGATAGTTTTAAATACGACTTTGGCCTGAACGGGGGCTACGCAAAGAACAACGTAATATTTCTTGATGAAACTCCGGGTATCCCAGAATATCAAAAACTAGAAGGAAAGCCCATTGGAGCTTACCTCGTCTATGAATATGATGGAGTATTCCAAGACCAAGCTGACATTGCTGACAATACTTTGGATTATAGCAATGTCAAAGCCAATCTGGAGCCAGGAGATATGAAATTTAGGGATATTAATGAGGATGGAGTAATTAATGATTTGGATCAGGTGCGTTTGGATGAAAGTCTATTTCCCAATTTCAACTTCGGGGCAACTTTTAATGCCTCCTACAAAAACTGGGATTTAGCGGTTCTACTTCAAGGAGCTACCGGGGCCTCATTACCGATTCAAACGGAATCAGGTGATATCGGTAATTTCCTGAAGTACAGTTTTGATAATCGATGGAGCATAGATAACCCGAGCAGTACGGATCCCCGACTTGCAAGTCGCGGCGACACCTATTATACGGGCGGTGCTTTTGGCAACAACACCTACTACCTTTTTAGTAAAGATTATATCCGTTTGAAAAACGTGAGTCTGGCGTACAATTTTCCTACTAAATTGATTGACCCTTTCGGACTTTCCAAGTTCCGGGTGTATGTCAGCGGACTGAATTTGGCGACCTGGGCGAAACAGGATATTTATGATCCCGAATCCACCTCACAGAACGGGCAGTTTTATCCGCAGCAGACCATTGTCAATACTGGATTCAGTTTAACATT
>JBAUIP010000059.1:0-3625 GCA_049683055.1 Pricia sp. | reverse complement strand
ATCATAAAGATTAAAACTGATTTCGGGAACATAAAACACCTGATTGTAATACGGATTCTCGGAATCTTGGAAAAAAGTAAACTTTAGCTTTCTATTTCCCGAAAAAAATCCTCCCAAAGATTTCCAGTTATCCCGCTGGTTGAACTCGGGTATTTTTTGGTCGTAATTGAGTACTAGGCGCTTTTCGCCATTTTTGGGGATGGTCACAGTTTTCTCGGTCTTGATATCGGGAAACCAATATTTCGATACGACGGAATCGTTCCGCAAACCGAAAAGGGATATGGGTACGTCGGTACCCGCCTTGTTCTTTAGGGTGACACGGAGCGAATCTTCCGTTTTCTCCACCTTTTTGATCTTGAAGTCAATTTTCCAGTCGGTGCTGACGTATCCTTTGAAAAACCAATCGATATTAACATTGGTGGAACGTTTTAAGATGGATTCGAAATCGAGCACCTTTGCCTGGCTTAGTTTATAGTATTGATAAAACTGCTTGATGCTTTGATCTACCTTTTCTTCTCCGATGTAGTTTGCGAGATAGGCAAGTCCGAGTCCCGCCTTGTATTTGTTGGCTATCTTCTGGTTGAATCGGGTCAATGAATCGTTGGAGGTGTCCAGCGGCTGGTCGATATTCTTTCGCGCCATCAACATGTACAAAAACGGATACTGATCATTGAAATCCATTTGGGCGAGATTGAAGCTTCTTACGCCCCAAATTTTGGACAGCTTGCCGAGCAGCTTTTGATCGGGATAGAATTCTTCGACGTAGGCGATCATCAAATAATTGGCGATGGCGTCACTGAGCCATTGCTCTTTTCGCGGGTCGAGGTAAAGCGTTTCTTCCAGAATATTGATCAGGGCCGTTTTGAGGAATTTCATTTCGAACTGGAACTGCTCTTCGTAAGGGCGTATGAACGAAGGCAGCATGTTCAGACCGTACAGGGGATTTTTATTGTAATCGAGTTCGCTGACCAGCAGATGCTCGTGGGGATACTCGCCCAGATGGCTTTCGATAAAGTCGGTGACCCTATTAATGGACAGCCCTTGCGATAGTTCGCTATACCTTTTGGCCTCTATATCCGTGATGACCGTCATTTCCTCGGTCACATGGGTCATAAATTGGTTGGACGGGGCCAACAAAAGTTCGGCGTTTTTTCTTTCGGTACCACGTAGTTGAGCCATTTGGCCGTTCGGAAATTGACTGTTGTTCAACAGCCTGTAGTTGGATACCAGCTGCAAACTGTCAGGATAGGTAAAATTCAAGGTGGTATTGGTGATTCCGGTATAGATATCCTCCAAATCCTTGTTGGGATACAAATGCCATTTTCCGTCAAAAACCGCTGGAGTGAGATACCAATCCTTTAAATAGTAGGTATTGTTCTTGCCGTATCCGTAGGGCGTGAACTTGTCCTCGGGAAGTTTGACGACGTAGGTCAGAAAAAGTTTCGCCGTCTCACCAGGGGCCAGCGGTTCGTTCAGGTCGACTTTCAGAATATCCATTCCTTTGGTCCGTTCCCATTGCAGTCCACGATATTCCGCATCAACGGCGCTCATTATTTTGGTGTACCCCCGTTCCTGCTCTTTGGCCAAATGCAGGCTTTTCTTGAACTCTTCCGCAAAACTTTTTGCCAGTCCCGTTTTTTTACTGGAATAGGCATTGGCCCAGTCGTTGAAATACAGGGTTTTTAAGGTAGTATTGGAAGAATTCTCGTATCTTAATTCCTGTTGGATGGTTATTTCCTTGGATGTTCCATCGAGATGCGCCGTCAAAATGTTCTCGTGTTGGGCGAACATATCTGCCGCATAAAAGAACAGCAGCGTCAGAAGCAGGTTCGATATGGGGAATGGGATTTTCAAGGATGGGGATTAGAAGTTTGGACTCAGGGAACGTCCCTTATAGAAAGAGTCGATGATGTCGACGACCTCGTCGGCAGTGTCCACAATGTGGATGAGATCTAGGTCATGGGGACTAATATTCTTGGCATTAAGCATAGTGTTTTTTATCCAATCTATCAATCCGCTCCAAAAGTCGGAAACAACAAGAATAATAGGGAATTTTTCGATTTTGTGGGTCTGAATCAGGGTAATCGCCTCGAATAGCTCATCGAGGGTACCGAAGCCCCCAGGCATAACGACGAAACCTTGGGAGTATTTCACGAACATGACCTTCCTTACGAAAAAGTAATCGAAATCGAGGCTCTTATCCCCATCGATAAACGGATTGTCGTGTTGTTCAAAAGGAAGGTCGATATTCAGTCCCACGGAAGTCCCGCCTGCCAGATGCGCTCCCTTGTTACCGGCCTCCATGATTCCGGGTCCACCGCCGGTGATAATACCGTAACCCGCTTCAGAGATGCTCTGGGCGACCTGCACCGCTAGTTCGTAATAAGTATCTCCTTCCCGAGTACGGGCCGAGCCGAAGATGGATACGCAAGGGCCGATGGTACCAAGCTTCTCGTAGCCCATCACAAATTCGCCCATGATTTTGAAAATGGCCCACGAATCGTTGGTCTTTACCTCGTTCCAGCCTTTGTGGTGTTGTTCTTTGCGCATATTTGGAAATCGTTTGTTTTCTAACGCCACTTAGGGGCGATTGGGTTAGGTTTGGTCTAATTTACTCGCCGATTTCGCCGATTGTTCTCAGGTTTGGAATGCTCGCTCCCCGGTTTAGGCCAACTGCTTGCTAGTTCGTCCTTTCAATTCTTTTCTCAAATATTTGGCCGTATAGCTCTTCTTGTCTTTCGCCACTTCTTCGGGAGTACCTTTTGCAACAATCATACCACCGCCCCGGCCACCCTCATAGCCGACATCGATAATATAGTCCATCATTTTGATGACATCCATATTGTGTTCAATGATCAAGACCGTGTTTCCCTTGTTTACCAAGCGGTTCAGAACTTCCATCAACACCCGAATATCCTCAAAATGGAGTCCTGTGGTAGGCTCGTCTAGAATATAGAAGGTGTTTCCAGTATTGCGTTTGGAAAGCTCCGTGGCCAGCTTGACCCGCTGCGCCTCCCCGCCGGATAGGGTAGTGGACTGCTGTCCCAAGGTGATATACCCCAATCCCACATCCTGTATCGTCTTTAACTTACGATGTATTTTGGGTATAAGTTCAAAAAACTCAACGGCTTCGTTGATGGTCATTTCCAACACATCGGCGATGGATTTACCCTTGTACCTGATTTCTAGCGTCTCCCGGTTGAAACGTTTTCCGTTACAGGTCTCGCATTCAACATACACATCGGGCAAAAAGTTCATCTCGATGACCCGTACCCCACCGCCGCCGCATGTTTCGCAGCGACCGCCTTTTACGTTAAAGCTAAATCGTCCAGGTTTATAACCTCGAATGGCGGCTTCGGGGGTTTTGGCGAACAGGGAGCGGATTTCCCCAAAAGTCCCGGTATAGGTAGCGGGATTAGACCGTGGCGTTCGTCCGATTGGGGATTGGTTGATGTCGATAACTTTGTCGGTATGCTCCAGTCCCTTGATTTCTTTATAGGGCATCGGCTTTTTGACCCCATTGAAATAATGGGCGTTCATGATAGGATATAAAGTCTCGTTGATCAAGGTGGATTTTCCACTTCCGGATACCCCGGTCACTCCGATCATCTGTCCCAAAGGTATT
>JBAUIP010000058.1:0-1945 GCA_049683055.1 Pricia sp. | reverse complement strand
ATATCATTCAAAATTATCCTTCCAGCCTTGGTACCTATGTAAACATCACACTGGGTATTATTAATTTCCATCGCTAAAAGACTTTGTGTCATCCTATCAAATGACCCAAAACCGAGCCAAAACCGCGTTGATAAAGTCGGTAATGGATTAATTATCAACAAAATTTGTAAAATTATTTTGAAGATTTGAACAGGGAACGGGCCTCTAGATGTATGCGTTCATAATTGGCTTCAAAACGGTTACCGATGTTTGGAAATTTAGGTGTGGGCAGCTCCCGTTGCGCCAATGGAAAAGGAAAACGAATTTTCCGGTCACGCCCATCTGCAAAAGCAATGAACTCTCCCTGTCTCAGGCGGAAGAAAATATCTGAACGAACTTTGCTCACCTCCCGCTCGCCTCGGGTGATGCGAGTATCCGATCGAAAAGGATCCTGACCTTTACTGACACTTTTTGTGGGGCGTTTGACCAGTTCAAAAAAACGTTCGTAATAACGGGCAGTATCGGGGTCGTTCACCTTTCCGAAAAACTGGTAGGATAGATTCGAAAGGATAGCACGACTGGCCCTTTCACCGTACATCAAATCGTTTTGTACCTTATCTTGTAAAACATAAATTGTGGCAATGCCATAACTTCTTAAAGTGGCCGGTATTCGGTGCATGTTGAGCAAACGGATGGTAGGGGCTTCTTCAATAAGCAAAAACGAATGTAATCGTTCTCTGACGGCCATCTGTTTGGTCATGGTATGCAAAATGGTTGCTATTACAGGTGAATAGGCCATTTCATATCTAGGATTGTTGACTATGGACACCACCGAAGGATGGTCAGGGTGGTTAATGTCCAAATTAACCTCATCAGCCGAAAGGGCCATGAAGATGCGTTGGGTACTGATTTTTTTTAGCGCGTTTGCCAGAGTACTGAGTACCCCAGCGGTCTGCCTTTCCGAAGATTGACCTGAAATGAAAGCGTTTGCCATTGCTTTGGAAGTGTCGTTTGCGGATAGCCAGTCAACGAGCTCTTGGGTTTTCAAGTGCTGGTAAACCGCAATTAAATGGGGTAGCGTACAGTATTTCGGATGCTCTGTGCGAAGTTTCCACATCAGTCCTCCCAGTAATCCTTCTACCGCATCATTAAAAAATTTGGAAGATCCCAGTACATTGGAATCTCGCTGTTCCAAAAGGTTTTCCAACAGTACTCGCGATACTTCATTGACACTTTCCTCATCGGGTAGGTACCGCGGAGCGATGGGGTTCACCCTCTGGTGGATGTTGTCGAATGAGATGATATGGAAAGGAATATCACTATCTTTAAATAGTGGGTAGGCCAATTCGGTAAGTTCGAAATGTTTGTAATCATGAAGTACTCCGGAAAAGCAATGTTTTTGAAAATGCTTCAAAAGTCCGTAGACTACGGATTCCGTCTTCCCACTTCCTGCAGAACCTATAATTGATACACCCCGCCTTATATTGTCCAAAACTAAAGTACCGTTGCGGTGTGGCAATTTTACCTTATATTCAGTTTGAATATCTACCTTTTTATTTTGAAACTCAAGCAGTGTAAAGACTAGCAGGTTGGCTATTTGGAAAGGCAAACCTTTAAACAACACCCACCGCCAAAAATCATTCTGTGTGTATTTTGTAATACCCCATATTATCCATAGTATACTAAGAATGTAAAAAGCCTTATCGGATTTCCAATAGAGCCAAATCATTCCAAATATTATAAAAAGATTTAGAGCGATTATTTCCCAATTCATAGTTTCACCTGATAAGCTTCGAGCTATAGTCTCCATTGTGCTAAATTTCTATGGCTCCGGCGCCCCTGGCTGTGTCAATTCCTTTTTTAATTTTCTTCAACGCTTTCAGCATCAGGTCAAGTTTGGACTTGGGAATATTTGGTGGGAGTGGAAGCATGACGCCAGACTTGCCCAACAGTTTCAGCGCTAGGG
>JBAUIP010000057.1:0-7260 GCA_049683055.1 Pricia sp. | reverse complement strand
GGTTGGAGGGGTTGAAAGACTATTTGTCCACGCACGGCGAATCGCCCGACGATTGGGATATCTATCGAGGCGATGAGTTTCAGTTAAAAATATCCTATGAAGAAGCCTTAGAGGCCGCCATCCATATAAAAGCGATAATAAAAAGCACTAAAGGGCTCGATGTACGTATGGGCATCGGTCTGGGCACCGAAACTTTTCGCGGGGTAGGGGTCAGCGAATCGAACGGGCCGGCCTACCATCGTTCCGGCAGAACTTTCGAATCCCTAAAAGAAGATAAGCTGAACCTGACCATCGCTACGGGCAGCGGTTTTTACGACGATACCTTAAACCTGATGTTGAAGTTGGCCCTCAATTTCATGGATGACTGGAGCACCGTATCCGCAGAAATAGTGGCACTCACCCTTAAAAATCCCAAAGCTTCACAAGCGGTTTTGGCACAAAAGCTTGGTATTCAACAATCTGCCGTAAGCCAACGCCAGACCCGGGCACGCCTTGACTTGGTGTTCGAATTGCTCGATTATTACGAAAAAACATTGAGCGAGCTTGCGCGGCAATACTAAACCCCGAATCAAATGCTAATCTTCACCCGACTTCTACTGGCCCATCTTATCGGGGATTTCCTAGTGCAGCCCACCCGCTGGGTTATCCATAAGGAAGCCCATAAGGTCCGCTCCAAATATCTCTATATCCATATACTGCTACATTTTGCACTTACCATGGTGTTGTTGTGGGATATCACCTACTGGAAAATAGCACTGATTATCGCCGTTTCGCATTATCTCATCGATTTGGCCAAACTCTATGCTACACCTTGGTTCCGGCTAAAAAGCATCCCGTTTTTTATCGATCAGTTCCTTCATCTGACCGTTCTGTATGCGGTGGCCTACTACGGAAATTTTTGGGAGCATATCGAAACCTTCTTCCGGCAAATGGATTGGCCCTTGATGACCGCCATTGTGTTCGTAACCTTTCCAGCGGCTATCGTTATGGGAAAATTGCTCGAGGCGATGGGCGACAAAATCGAGCTGGACCATAAATCCCTTCCCAATGCAGGAAAATACATCGGTATCATCGAGCGGCTATTCGTGCTCATGTTCATTATCCTGGGAAGATGGGAAGCCATAGGATTGCTCATAGGTGCGAAATCCGTTTTCCGTTTTAACGATTTGAAGGAAAGTAATAATAGGAAGCTCACGGAATACATTCTCATCGGGACGCTCTTGAGTTTCGGATTGGCCGTTATCACTGGTATTTTATATAGAATTTGAAATAGGGATGCACCGCTGGCATGACGGCGTTTATCTTCCAAACTCTATTAATTTGAGTCCGATTCCCTGTAAAAATAACTTTTAAGGGCATTCCGCCTGCTCGGACGGATTAAATCTTTATTTTTGGGGCTTGAAATTTCAAAAGTAAAATGACCGACACCACCAGGAAGTACGTATTCGATTTCGACAGCACCCTGACCCGGGTCGAGGCCCTCGATGTTTTGGCCGAAATGACCTTGGAAGGCCAATCCGATCGCGAGCAAATCATCCATAAAATACAGGCCATTACCAATTTGGGCATCGATGGGGATATTTCCTTTACGGAATCCCTCGAACGCCGCATCAAATTATTGCATGCCCATAAGGATGACCTCGGTCCTTTAGTGGACCAACTAAGGCAGAAAATCTCGAAATCCATCGAGGCGAACAAGGAGTTTTTCGAGAAGTTCTCTGAAGATATTTATGTCATTTCCTGTGGTTTTAAGGAGTTTATCGACCCGATTGTAAAGGAATACAACATCCCCTCCGAAAGGGTCTTTGCCAATACGTTCGAATTTGATGACGAAGGAAATATCATCGGTTTCGATGAGAACAATGTCCTTGCATCCCACAATGGAAAAATTGAATGCCTGAAGCGATTGGACCTCGATGGTGAAGTGCAGGTCATCGGCGACGGATACAGTGATTATGTGATGCGCGAGGCGGGAATCGCCCACAAATTTTTCGCCTACACCGAAAACGTACACCGTGAAAAGGCCGCCGATAATGCGGACTATATCACCCCTAATATGGATGAATTCTTATTTGTAAACGATTTGCCTAGAAATATCTCTTACCCCAAGCACCGTATCAAAATTTTATTGTTGGAAAATGTGCATCCCGATGCCTTCGAAAATCTTTCGGGGGACGGATTTTCGGTGGAATTGCTGAAGCACAGCATCCCCGAGGATGAACTGATCGAAAAAATAAAGGGAGTACACGTACTTGGCATCCGCTCCAAGACCCAAGTAACCCAGAAAGTGCTCGATGCCGCCGACAAATTGTTGGTCGTCGGTGCCTTTTGCATCGGTACCACCCAAATCGAACTCGAACATGCCAAGAAAAGGGGAGTGGTAGTGTTCAACGCCCCGTACAGCAACACCCGATCGGTCGTGGAACTGGCCATCGGGGAAATCATTATGCTGACCCGAAGCATTTTTCCGAGAAGCACCGAAATACACAATGGCTCTTGGCAAAAAACAGCCGTGGGCTCCCGCGAGGTTCGTGGTAAGAACTTGGGAATTGTCGGCTACGGCAACATCGGGAAACAACTTTCCATTTTGGCGGAAGCCTTAGGGATGCGGGTCTACTATTATGATATAGAGGATAGCCTAGCCCTCGGAAACGCCAAAAGATGCAATACGCTAGAGGATTTGCTGAACGTATCCGACGTGGTGACGCTGCACATCGATGACAATCCCGCAAACAAGAATTTTATCGGGGAGCGGGAAATCGCACAAATGCGAGACGGGGCGATGCTGGTCAACCTGTCCCGCGGATTTGTAGTGGATATCGAAGCCTTGGCCAAAGCGCTCAAAAGCGGGAAGTTGGCCGGGGCCGCAATCGACGTTTATCCCGAAGAACCCTCAAGTAACGGGGAATTCAAGACCGAATTACAGGGACTGGACAATGTAATCCTCACTCCACATATCGGCGGAAGTACCGAGGAAGCACAGCGGGATATCGCCGACTTTGTCCCCAATAAAATAATGGATTATATCAATTCCGGAAATACGGTCGATGCCGTGAACTTCCCGAATATCCGCTTACCGAAATTGGGCAAGGCGCACCGATTCTTGCACATCCACAAAAACGTTCCGGGGGTAATGGCGAAAATAAATGCCGTACTGGCGGAGTACGAGCTAAATATCTCCGGGCAATATTTGTCCACTGACAGCGAAGTGGGCTATGTCATCACCGATGTGGACAAGGAATATAATAAGGAGGTTATCAAGGCGCTAAAAAAAGTGGGGAATACTATCAAGTTTCGGGTGCTGTACTGATGAACTCGTCTT
Organism: Pricia sp.; assembly: GCA_049683055.1. Lineage (GTDB taxonomy): Bacteria > Bacteroidota > Bacteroidia > Flavobacteriales > Flavobacteriaceae > Pricia. The sequence goes on along the minus strand of JBAUIP010000057.1, from coordinate 3,938 downwards.
CAGTAGTTCTTTTACCTACGGTTATAAAGTAAATATAAGTGACGGCAATCTTGGACTTGATGAAGCTATTGACTCAGATAACCTAAAGAATGAGTCCTTGGATTGGAGTTTGCGCTTGAACTTGCTCCTGAATTTTACCCGTGATGGTACGGTTCATTCCTCAAAATCGTAAACGCCCGATAGACTTGCTCGACAACGAAAAGCCGCACCATTTGATGTGAAAAGGTCATTTTAGAAAGGCTTATTCGACCTTGCGACCTAGCGTAAACGGCATCGCTAAATCCGTAAGGTCCCCCGATAACGAAGACCAAGCGTTTGATGCCGGCGTTCATTTTCTTTTGTAGGAATTGCGAGAAACCGACCGATGAATAATGCTTCCCGTTTTCGTCGAGTAGTACCATAACATCAATAGCATCCAATTTTTTCAAGATCAGTTCCCCTTCTTTTTCTTTTTGCTGTATTTCCGAGAGGTTTTTGGTGTTTTTCAGGTCTGGAATAGCAATCAATTCGAAACGAACGTAATGTTTTAAACGCTTCTCGTATTCCGAAATAAGCTGCTGGAGGGCTTTGCTATCCGTTTTACCAATGGCGAGGAGTCTGATGGTCATTTGACAAATATAATCCGGCTACCCCTTAACTCGACAACATTTTCTTAATTTCGCAAGAGCCGAAGAGCCGAAGAGCTAGTATCCCTGACAATCGCAAATTGAAACAAACCTTATGATTTCCGAAGTCCAGTTCCAAAAAGAAATCGATGGCATTATCAAGAACGCCATTCGCGAAGATGTGGGCGATGGCGACCACAGTTCGTTGGCCTGCATTCCGGATTCCGCAATGGGGAAGGCGAAATTGTTGGTCAAGGACGAGGGGGTCCTAGCCGGAGTCAATTTTGCCCGGCAGGTTTTCGAGTATGTGGATAAGGATTTGGAACTGGAAGTACTCCTACAAGATGGCACACCGGTCAAGCATGGGGACATCGTCTTTTACGTATCCGGCCATTCGCAGAGCATCCTCAAATCCGAAAGATTGGTCTTGAACGCTATGCAGCGTATGAGTGCCATCGCCACTAAAACGGCTCATTTTGTTGAACTGGTAAAAGGCACCGGCACTAAAATCCTTGATACCCGAAAGACCACGCCCGGTATCCGTGCACTCGAAAAATGGGCCGTCAAGATCGGCGGGGGAGAAAACCACCGGTTTGCGCTCTACGATATGATTATGTTGAAGGACAACCACATCGATTTCGCGGGAGGCATCACCAAGGCCATCCAAAAAACCCAAAGCTATTTAAAGGATACCGGCCGCGACCTCAAAATAATCGTCGAGGCACGAAATATGGATGAAATCAAGGAGATATTACAATCCGAAGGGGTATACCGCATCCTTATAGATAATTTTAATTATGAGGATACCCGAAAGGCGGTCGAGCTAATCGGGGATACCTGCTTGACGGAGTCCTCCGGTGGTATTGACGAAACGACCATCCGGAAGTATGCGGAATGCGGCGTAGATTATATTTCGTCCGGGGCGCTGACCCATTCCGTTAATAATATGGACTTGAGCTTGAAAGCGGTCTAAAGCACTGTTCTCAAACAAAGATTTTAATACTGAAGTAACCAGAATCGGGTAGCAGTAAAAACAAGTTTTAGATGTCCCCAAAACTCGAGGAAAAAGTATTGCGGTTACCCATCATCAAGCGAGGGGTAAATTTCCTTAAGGGCATCAAACTCTCTGCTTTCGAGGGGCTCTCCCTATATGGCCTTCTGGAAATCTATATTTTCGGAATCCTCAAGGGCACTTTGTCCACTCGCGCCAGTTCGATCGCCTTCAGTCTTTTCCTTGCCCTTTTCCCGTTATTGATTTTCTTACTGACTTTGATACCTTTCGTCATACCCTACGTCAGTGTTGGTACTGAAGATTTTGACTTCCAGTTCCTTCTGTTTTTGGAATCCTTTTTACCCTCGGCGACCAGTGATTATTTTCATGAAATCTACCAGCAAATTAAAGATCAAAAACAAGGGGGACTATTATCTTCCTCCTTTATTATATCCATTTTTTTGATGGCCAACGGGGTCAATGCTATTTTCGGTGGCTTTGAGAACTCGTACCATATTGAACTTACGCGTAACTTTTTCAGGCAATATTTCTACGCCCTGCTGGTGGGGGTTATCCTATCCATTTTACTCATTGTAGGCGCGGTGGTATTCGTCTATTTTGAATTCTATATTTTGGATTATCTGAGCGTTTGGGCGGCCAAGACCCGTGGCTACGATTTATCGGAAGGTGATATTATCGGCGCAGAAATCGGAAAAGTGCTCTTTTTTATCCTTTTATCCTATTTTACTACGGCCATCCTCTACTATTTCGGGACGGCCGAGGGCAAACAGGCCCGGTTTTTCTCTATCGGCGCGTTGGTCACAACGCTATTGTTTATGCTGACATCCTATCTTTTCGGGGTCTACGTCGATAAATTCGCACGATACAACGAATTATACGGTGCCTTGGGGGGATTATTAATCTTGATGGTCTACATCTGGATAAATTCCAATATCTTGCTGCTCGGTTTTGAGCTGAACGCTACGCTGAATTCCCTTCGCAAAACCCATAAAAAGGAGAACAAACTCGCATCAAATAAGACAAGGTCACAAAAGAAAACGGATGAACACACTGATTAGATTTCTGATTGCCCTGCTTTTGTTGCTCGTTTCGAACGTGGTCAATGGTCAATCCGTTTTTGGAAAGTGGAAAACCATCGACGACCGCACCGGAAAACCTAAGGCCATTATCGATATTTATAAGGATGACAAGGGATTGATGGACGGCAAGGTCATCGAAATTGTTGAAGAAGGGAAAGAGGATTTTATCTGTGAAAAATGCGAAGGCGATAGAAAAGATAAGCCCGTTTTGGGAATGACGATTATAGAGGATGCCGAACACACGGGGGATGGTGTCTACAAGGGCGATACCCTCTTCGACCCCCAACAGGCCATGACCTTTCGCTGTAAAATCTGGCTGAATCCGGACAATCCCGATGAGCTGATGGTTCGCGGATATTGGGCTTTCGTCTACCGAACGCAGACTTGGAAGCGCGTCGAAGGCTAAAGTAGTATCTTGCGAATATGCCCTATTTCATCAACGTCATCTTGCCCATTCCCCTAGAAAAGCTCTTTACCTATAGTGTTACCAAATCGGAGGCGGAGTTCTTGAGACCCGGAATGCGGGTCGGCGTTCCCTTCGGGAAATCCAAAATCTACACGGCATTGGTGCACGAGGTCCACACTACTGCACCGGAAGTCTACGAGGCCAAGGAAATCCACCGTATTTTAGATGAGCACCCCATTGTGAACGGCATCCAGCTCAAACACTGGCGGTGGATTGCAGATTACTACATGTGTTCTTTGGGGGAAGTTTTCCGCTCGGCAGTTCCGGGTGCTTTTTTGTTGGAGAGCGAGACCTTGATCTTACGGAACGATAGGGCAGAGGTGGATGAAAGTAATCTGGAGGATGACGAATTTTTGGTCTTCGAGGCCCTGCAGCACCAATCCGCTCTCAAGGTACAGGAAGTAAGTGACATTATCGACCGAAAAAATATCCTTCCCGTACTGAACCGTCTGCTTGAAAAAAAAATCATCCTTTTAAAGGAGGAAATGTACGAGCAGTACAAGCCCAAATTAGTGCGTTACGTCAAATTGGGAGCGGAATACCTGTCCGAGGAAAAACTGGAATCCCTACTGGAAAGCCTGACCCGCGCCCCAAAGCAGAGCCAAGTGGTGCTGTCATTGTTCCAGCTACAGGCCGTGCGCAAAAAGCCTATCAAAATCTCCGATATCGAGGAGGCCAGCGGGGCTTCGAAGACCAGCATTAAATCTTTGGTGGACAAGGGTATTTTGGAGGAATACTTTATCCGTACCGACAGAGTGAACTACGAGGGCGATGCA
>JBAUIP010000056.1:0-13093 GCA_049683055.1 Pricia sp. | reverse complement strand
CGTTCCTCCAAGGCCAGTGCCGCCTCACTTTTCTCGTTTTTCAGGGCGAGAATTTCTTTCTCTTTTTCCGCTGTGTCATATTTCAGCTCCAGATTTTTGACCTGTTCCAATTTTTCAAGGGTTTCTAGGCTGTCATAGATTTCCAAGGCCCGGTACAAATCGTTATATGCATCCTCGAAATTACCACTGGCGGCCGCATACTGCGATTTTTTGTAGTAGCCCTGAAAGGTGTTCAGGCCTATTTTGTTTTTAAGGGCCAGATCGAGAAAGTCCGTCATCGAACGTTCCGCCATTTCGAAGTCGCCCATTCTCTCGTAGACAAAGGCATAGCGTTGAAGGAGGATGAACAGTTCTTGGTAGAGTTTCTTCTCGGTAAGAATGGCCTTGGCTTTGTCCAGGGATGCAATGGCCTTGGAACGGTCGTTCTTTCCGGCATAGTAGAGACCCATGGTTTCGTGGTACAAGGGCCAGTCGATGGAATCGGGATTCTCGTCCAGATATCGTTTGGCCTCGTCCAGCGCATTTCTCATGACCGCTAGGGAATCCATTTGGTAGAGCACGTTGGCAAAGGATAGACGATCGAAAATGATTTTATCGGGTTTGCCAACCTTTCGATTGAGCTTTCCGCTTTTAGCGAAGCTTTTGTACGCATCTTCGAGCTGCCCGTAATTGATGTTCTTGATGCCCAGATTGGTGTAGACGTTGGCCAAAAATACGCTGTCCCTTATTTTTTCCGCAATGGGAATCACCTTTTGGGTAAGTTCGATTTCCTTTTCATGCGCTCCTTGGTAGCCATGGTTGATGGCAAGGTAATAGTGCCCTTTGAGCCACAATTTCAGATTGGCCTTCGAGGAATCTTTAGCGACAATGGATTTGATTTTTTCGACCCCTTTCTTTAGGTGTTCTTCAGCTTCTTCCAATTCGAAATAATCCATATACGCACCGCCAAGGGAGATAGCGGCATCGGCCCGCCCTTTTTCGTAGTTGAGGTCATTGCTGAGTTTCATGGCCCGTTGGGCGTAGCTGAAGGTCGTAGCGGAATCGATTTTCCCGTAATCGTTGGCCAGTCGGCACATAAGGTGAACCCTAGCGGTGTCGGCCACGGTATTCTTAAGGACGTTCTCAAGGCTGTCAAGCTCCTGTTTTTTGCTCTGCTGGGAAAATAGGAAGGTAGATGCAAAAACACACAGCACCCAAGGCAAATTACGCTTCATCCTATCTGAAATTTTGTGTTTGGTCGTGCCAAGATACTACAACAATACGGTATCATAAATACCTTACATTCAATATACTGGTAAACCAGTAGAAAAAAATACGGTGTACGGGGTATTTCAAAAACTGGGGCTTTCAAATACCTTGCAATCATCTTACTAACTGGATTTTCCGGGAACACGAAAGTCCAAAACCATAAAAGAAAAGATTATGAGAAAGTCAGTGAAAGTAGTAGTTATCGCGGCGATGTTATTTTTCGGGTATTCGGCCCACGCCCAGATTTTTGGGATTCGCGGCGGTCTAGGGCTCGCGACCATTACCTCGCCCAATGAGTTCGATAATGCCAGGTTCGGAAGTACGTTCGGCACCCGGGTCGGTGCCACTTTGGAGTTCGAACTTATCGATGAGACCTTGTTTTTGGGTACAGGGCTCGGCTTTTCATTAAAAGGGGCGTCGACCATCGGTGATAATATTAGTTTTTTCTATGTCGAATCACCGGTAACGGTCAAGTATCACATTTTTGACATCGGCCGCTCCAACGCTTTCTACGCCACTTCCGGTTTCAATCTGGCCGTTTTGGCCTTCGGCAGCGATGAGGGCGACCCCATTGAAATCGGCAACCAGATAGGTGATGAAGTGAAAGCACTCGACCTTGGCTATCAAATAGGGGCCGGGGTGATATTCGACAATCGATTCGAAGTGGGACTGCTTTCGGAATTCGGACTTCTTGATATCTCGGCGAGCGACGGCGATACCCTAAGAAACCTAACGTTTATGGTGTCATTCGCTTTCAAGTTCGGCCAATAGCGATAAAGCCTACATCTATGAAATTGACGACTCTCTATCTTATTGTTGCGATTTTTTCTTTAGTGGGATGCAAATCACAACGCTATTCGGCCCAAGAACTTCCGGACGAGCAGATTTTGTTCGGAAAGGGCGGGGGCATGGCCGGTGCCGAGGATACTTACATCCTTCTGGAAAACGGACAGCTTTTCCATCAAAATTCCCTCTCCGGGACGACGGAGGAACTGGAATCCGTCCCCGAAAAAAGGGCGCAGGAATTTTTCGGGGAAGCCGACCAAATAAACCTCTCCCAAATGGCCTTTGACCGTCCCGGTAATTTCTACCATTTTTTAGGGAAAGTGGATGGGGAATCCAAAAATAGGATGGTATGGGATGCGTCCGGAAGTGACGCTCCGGCATCCTGTACATCCCTATATAAACAGCTGATAGCCGCTTTGAACGAGTCCCGCTCCGGTGGAAATAACAACTAAAACTGTACTTATGAAAAGAACACTACCTATCGCGCTGTTGCTGATTCTTTTTTTGGCAGCGGCCACTGCGCATGCCCAGGATACCTTCGATACCAAAAAACGGCAGAGTCCAACATCGGCAGTATCCCCGCAGGCTTCCCAACTGAAATTCAACCTTCCGAAGGCGAAGGCCCCGCGGAAAGGCTTGACCCCTAAATCGGGCCGGACCCGGTTCAGCATGCCCTCAATCTTTAACGTGTCCGACGGCGATGGTGATTACCTGCATAGGGCCATTAAAAAGTCCACCGACGGCCGGGTACTTTTTATCGAAAGCCGCCCCACTGAAAAAACGGCCAAAACGGCCTTCCGGCAAAGTGCGGATGCCGTGGCTCGCGACTACGTGGACCAGGTTGCACCGCTGTTGGGTATTCGCGACGGAAGCGAAGAATTCCGCCAGACCGCTTTCAGCACCGATGCCTTCGGGCAGACCCATATCAAGATGCAGCAGCAGTTCAAGGGCATCAAGGTCTACGGCGGCGAGGTTATCGTGCATCTCGACCAAAAGGGAGAACAGATTTCCCTGAACGGCCGCAACCGGACCACCTCAGATTTGGAGGATGTATCCCCAAAAATCAATGCTTCCGATGCATTGGCGACCGCCGAACGCGATTTAGGCGCATCCCTTCCGGAAAACGGAGTGAAAATCGGAACAGATCTGGCGCTTCCCGCACCGCAGGACGAACTTGTGGTCTATCCCTTTGAGGGAAAAACCAGATTGGTCCGGCACCTTACACTGCATCCTAATATCAAGGACCGATGGGAGTATTTTGTGGATGCCAAAACGGGGGAAATCCTCGATAAGATTTTCCATACCTGTACTTTGCATCCCAATGTAGAAAAATCAAACGCCGTTGCTGGGTTTAAAAGACATATCCATGCCAATCTGAAACATACCGATGCCGACTACAAAAACTGGGATGCCGCCACAGTAATGGCACCGCCAGAAACCGGAAACGGCACCGACCTCAACGGTATAAACCGCACCTTGAACACCTTTAGCGTCAATGGTAGAAATTATATGGTCGATACTTCAAAGCCCATGTTCAACGCCGGGCAGTCCGAAATGCCCGACAACCCCATCGGCGGTATCATGACCCTCGATTGGGCCGATCAGCCCTACGACAAGGAGAACCCCGACTACTTTCATGTTAACTCCGATTCGAATATCTGGAACAACCCGAACGCCGTTTCCGCGCATTACAATTCCGACGTGTCCTACGAATATTTCAGGACCACCTTCGACCGGAGCTCCATCAATGGCCAGGGCGGCACCATCATCGCCTTTATCAACGTGGCGGACACCGATGGCGGGGGATTCGACAATGCCTTTTGGAACGGCCAGTTTATGAGCTACGGCAACGGTCGGGTCGCCTTTACCAATTTTGCGGGCGGACTCGATGTGGGCGGACACGAAATGTCGCACGGGGTCATTCAAAGCACGGCGAACCTCGAATACCGGAATCAATCCGGCGCCATCAACGAGTCCTTTGCCGATATTTTTGGGGCCATGGTGGATCGGGACGATTGGCTGGTAGGGGAGGATATCGTGAACACCCAATACTTCCCCACGGGAGCCATGCGCGACATGCAAAACCCCAATAACGGCGGCAACGGTTTCGGCGATAACGGTTGGCAGCCCAAGGATATGACCGAATTTTATACCGGTTCGCAAGACAACGGCGGGGTGCACATCAACAGCGGCATCCCGAACCGGGCCTATTACCTGATCGCGACCGACATCGGAAAAGAAAAGGCCGAACAGATCTATTACAAAACGCTGACCGATTACTTGACGGTATCTTCCCAGTTTATCGACCTGCGGTTGGGGGTTATCCGGTCGGCTACCGATATGTACGGCGAGAATTCCTCCGAAATGCAGGCTGTAGAGTCCGCCTTCGATACCGTGGGAATTACCGATGGCGAAGGCACGGATACCGATGACGATATTCCCGTGGCCGATGGTGACGATGCCATCCTTATATATGATGTCAATCCCGATGACGAGAATACCCTGTACATTTCCAATACTGCGGGAGATGGTTTTATCCCGGCTTCCATGACCCTGCTATCGCGCAAACCCAGCGTTTCCGATGACGGTAGCGTCGCCTTTTTCGTAACGGTGGACAATACGATCAATGCGGTCACCTTAAATCCCGACACTATCGAGGAAACCGTGATTTCCCCGGAACCCGTTTGGTCGGGCATTGCGATATCGAAGGATGGTACCAAGGTCGCGGCCACCTTTAACGATGAGACCAACAGGGTCATTATTCTCGATTTGGTAGGCGGAGACAACCAAGAATTTGAACTGTACAACCCTACTTCGGCCGATGGGGTACAGACCGCGGAAGTGCTCTACCCCGATGCGCTGGAATGGGACTATTCCGGGGAATACCTGATGTACGATGCGCTGAACTCGGTCCGGAACGCCGACGGCAATAACATCGAATATTGGGACGTGGGCTTTATCAAGGTCTGGGACAACCAAGCGAACACCTATGGCGATGGCAGCATCCAAAAATTGTACACCAACCTGCCGGAGGGCGTCAACATCGGAAATCCTTCGTTCTCGAAAACCTCCGGGAATATCGTGGCTTTCGATTATTTCGACAACCTGAACGACGAGTACGAGGTGCTGGCCGCGAACATAGAAACGGGCGACCTGCAAACGGTCTATGTAAACAACCAGTTGGGCTTTCCGAACTATTCCAAGAACGACGACCGTATGATTTTCGATTCTTTCAACAACGGTACGGAGGTCATCGGCATCATCGATTTGGCGGCGGACAAGGTGAGTCCCGCCGGGCAGGCCTCGGAATTTATCACCGAAGCCAAGTGGGGCATTTGGTATAGCGAGGGCGACCGCGCGCTGCTGAGCGATGATAAGGAAATCACCGATTTCAGGTTCAACGTTACCGCCCCGGCCTCGGTAGGGGAAATCAACGGGACGACCATCAACGTAGCCTTGCCAGATAATATCAATCCTGAAAGTCTGATCGCTACCTTCGCCCATTCGGCCAACGCGACCGTCTTTATCGGTGGGATGCCTCAGATGAGCGGGGTGAACGTGAACGATTTCTCGGAACCCGTCACTTACACGGTAATCGCCGAAAACGGCTCTGCCCAAGAGTATACGGTACAGGTCGGTGGCGGCGGGGGCGGTCCCGACGGCCCGACAGATCCAGATGATACCGATGGCGATGGGGTGCCCAATGCGGCGGACCAGTGTCCGAATACACCTGCGGGGAGTATGGTGGACGACGACGGATGCGAAATTTTCTCCCTGCCTGCGGATAACTTTCGGGTCTTGGCCAAAGGGGAGTCCTGTGTCGATAGCAATAACGGCAGCATCCAGATCGAGGCCATGCAGGACCTGGACTATACGGTACGGCTTTCGGGCAACGGCCAGGACGCTTCCGAGAATTTCAGCAGCGATGTATCCTTTTTCAGTTTGGGAGGCGGAACATATTCCGTCTGTATCACGGTGCAGGGGCAGGCCGGTTACGAAAACTGTTTCGATGTGACGGTCGCCGAACCGGAGGCTCTTTCGGTAGTTTCCAAGACCGATACATCCGGCAAGACGGTCACGCTGAAGCTATCTGGCGGGCAAAAATATACCATTGCCATGGACGATGAGGTTATCACCACAACGGCATCCGAAGTGACCCTTCCCCTGAAATCATCCACTGTAAAACTGACCGTAAAAACGGAGAAGGATTGCCAAGGCACCTACGAAGAGGACATCGATCGGATCGGAAAGGTCATCGTCTACCCGAACCCTGTACGTAGTGGATCGATTACCGTAGCCTTGGAAAAAACGTATGACCGACCGATAGCGGCGCAGCTGAACACTTTCGACGGGCGTACGATCCTGCAAAAAACCATCGAACCGAACACGGATACCGTCACCCTCGATGCCGACGGCTTGACCACGGGCGCCTACCTGCTGCAGGTCACGGCCGATGGAAACACAAAAACCTTCAAAATCGTAAAACAATGAAAACCATAAAATTAAGTTCGGCGCTGATTGCCATGCTATTGTTGACCGCCTGCCCCGGCAGCAAGGAAGATGATCCGGGAGACCCTACATTTCCCGGTAAAGGGGGCAATGTCGCTGCCGTCAACCTAGTGTTCCCCGAAAACGATTCCGAATGCACCGAAGTGACCGACCAAGGTAACGGCCAGGCCATGATTACCTTTCGGTGGGAAGCTACCGAAACGGCGGATAACTATGAAGTGAACCTCACAAATATCGACACGGGTGGGGTGCAGAAAACGGACTCCGAAACCAACGAGGCCGAAGTTATACTCAGTGCCAATACGCCCTACGAATGGTTCGTGATTTCCAGAAAAGAGGGATCGGACCAAGCCTCCGAAAGCGAAAAATGGAAATTCTATGCCGCCGGGGCCGGGACGAAAAACTACGCTCCTTTTCCTGCCGAGGTGGTGAGTCCCCAGCCCGGATCAGTTCTCACGGGCACCGCCGTCACCTTAGAATGGACGGGTAGCGATGTCGACAACGATATCGTCGAATTCGAGGTGCTGCTCGACTCCGATTCCCCGCCCCAACAAAGTTTGGACACTACGGCACAATCGGGTCTGAATTTGACTATCGATACTGCCGGCACCTATTACTGGCAGGTGTTGACGGTAGATAGTGCCGGCAATCGGTCGCGGTCGGAGGTTTTTGGGTTTACGGTTCAGTAGGATGGTAGTTGAAGGTTCCCCAAATAATCTCATCGGAAACTTTATCGTATCCGTGGCTAATTCTGTTTCTTTTTAGGATTGAAATTTTTGGCCACTGACCGATTGACCGGTAATATCATTATTTCATCGAATAATGAAATTAAATGAATGGATTTAATCCAAAAAATAGGAAATATTCCATATCTTAGCTGTCCTCTTTTTTGAGAATCGTGCGGGCAACGGGCCCGGCGTTAGGATGGCTTATGGAAAAGACAATACTTCACATTGATTTGGATAGTTTTTATGTGTCCGTAGAGCGCAAGATTAATCGTGAACTACAGAACAGACCCTTATTGGTAGGTGGTACGGGCGACCGGGGTGTCGTGGCTGCCTGTAGTTACGAGACGCGGGGCTTTGGGGTGCACTCCGGGATGCCCATGAAAATGGCTCGGGAACTCTGTCCAGAGGCTGTAGTGATTCGCGGGAATGCAGGTACCTATAGTAAGGAATCCGATTTGGTGACCGAAATTATCAGCGAAAAGGTGCCGCTGTTCGAAAAATCGAGTATCGATGAGTTTTACGCCGACTTGACCGGAATGGACCGTTTTTTCGGAGCCTACAAATATGCCTCCGAACTGCGGCAAAAAATCATTGAGAACACGGGACTTCCCATTTCCTTCGGTCTTTCGGCCAACAAAGTGGTGTCCAAAGTAGCTACAAACGAGGCCAAGCCCAACGACCAGCTCAAAATCGACTACGGACTTGAAAAGCCTTTTCTGGCTCCCCTGTCCATCAAAAAAATCCCGATGGTAGGCGATAAGACTTATCAGACCCTTCGCAATTTAGGATTACGGCAGGTACGCACTGTGCAGGAAATGCCCGTGGATGTCATGCAGCGCGTGCTGGGTAAAAACGGAAAGGTTATTTGGAAGCGCGCCAACGGCATTGACAATACGCCCGTGATTCCCTTTTGCGAACGGAAGTCCATTTCGACCGAGCGTACCTTTGACAGGGATACCATCGATGTGGTCAAACTGAGGGGCATCCTCATCGCCATGACCGAGAATTTAGCCTACCAGCTGCGGCGCGGTGAAAAATTGACGGCCTGTATCGCGGTCAAGATCCGGTATTCCGATTTCAATACCTATTCCAAGCAGTTGCGGATTCCCTATACCAGTGCCGACCATATCTTGATTCCCAAGATTCTGGAACTTTTCAAAACGCTATACAACCGGCGGTTGCTGGTGCGGTTGGTGGGCATCCGCTTCAGCCATCTGGTCAGCGGCAATTACCAAATCAACCTGTTCGACGATACCGAAGAGGCCCTGAGCCTGTATCAGGCGATGGACAACATTCGGAAACGATACGGTGATAAAAGCGTGCTGCGCGCCTCGGGCCTCGGGGCCAAGACCATCGGGCGCATGCAGAATCCCTTCAATGGGCAGCCACCGGTGGTGTTGGCGCATCGTAGGCAGTGATGTATTTAAACTGTCACACATATTACAGCATGCGCTACGGGACCTTTTCCGAGGTCGAGCTATTGCAATTGGCCCAAGAGAATCACGTCACCCGCTTGGTCCTAACCGATATCAACAACACCTCGGCGGGACTTAATTTTGTGCGTAAATCGGTCGAATTTGATATCACTCCCGTTTTGGGCATCGATTTCCGGAACGGGGTCGACCCTTGTTTTGTCGGTATCGCCAAAAACAACGAGGGTTATCTCGAACTGAATGATTTTCTTTCTGAATACCTGCACCGAAAATCCGAACACTTGAACCGGAATATGGAACTGCCGGTCGATGCACCCTTATTTGAAAATTCCTACGTGGTCTATCCCTTTGAAAAAGTGGTGCGGGAACAACGCACTACCTTCGCCGACCACGAGTTTATAGGGATTTCGATCAACGACCTGCGACGGCTGCCTTTCTCGGGCCTACTGAAATTCAGGGACAGGCTCGTTGTACAGCAGCCCGTCACTTTCCGCAATAAACGGGATTTTAATGCCCACCGATTGCTGCGGGCCATCGACAACAATACGCTGCTTAGCAAACTATCTACGACCGAGCAGGCCGACGAGGGCGAAAAGATGTTTCCCGTCGAAAATTTGGCTTCCGCGTTTTCCGAGTACTCCTTTATTCTGGAGAATACGGAGCGCTTACTGAATTCCTGCTCCATTTATTTTGATTTTTCCGAAAAGCGGAAGCCCCAAAATCTAAGTACCTATCTTGAAAGCCAAGAAGAGGACGAAGCGCTTTTGGAAAAACTGTGTCGAGAGGGACTTCCCTACCGATACCCCGAGGGCGGCGAGCATGTCGAGGCCAGGTTGCAGAAAGAATTGCAGCTCATCAAGGAAAAGGGTTTTATCTCCTATTTTCTGATCAATTGGGATATTACTTCCTACGCCAGCAAACAAAAATTCTTCTATGTCGGTCGGGGCAGTGGGGCCAATAGTATCGTTGCCTATTTACTGCGAATTACCGACGTAGATCCGATTGACCTCGATCTTTATTTTGAACGTTTCATCAATATTTTCAGGGCCAATCCGCCGGACTTCGACATCGATTTTTCGCACCGCGACCGGCCCGTAATGACGGAATATATATTTGACCGGTTCGACAACGTTGCCCTGCTCGGTACCTACGTCACCTTCAAATGGAAAGGCATGGTACGCGAACTCGGCAAGGTCTTCGGTCTGCCCAAAGAGGAAATCGATTTGCTCTGCGACGGTGATTTTCAAACTTCGCGTTTGGACAAAGTTTCCGCCTTGGTCGTCAAATATACCAAGCTGCTACAGGGAATGCCCAACTACCTTAGCATCCACGCCGGGGGGATTTTGATCAGTGAAAAACCCATTCACTGGTTCTCGGCCACCAACTTACCGCCCAAGGGTTTTCCGACCACCCAGTATGATATGGTCATCGCCGAGGATGTCGGCTTGTACAAATTCGACATCCTCGGGCAACGGGGCCTGTCCAAAATCAAGGAGACCCTCGATATTCTCGAACGCGATCGACCGGAAGAGTTCGCCAGTTTTGATATCCACAATATCAAGGCGTTCAAAAAAGATTCCATCATCAACAACATGGTCAAGACCGCACAATGTATGGGCTGTTTTTACGTGGAATCGCCCGCCATGCGGATGCTGCTCAAAAAGCTGGAAGTGGACACGTATCTGGGATTGGTCGCCGCCAGCTCCATCATCCGGCCCGGAGTGGCCAAAAGCGGAATGATGCGGGAGTACATTCTACGGCATCGCAACAAAGGCAGGGCTGAGGAGAAGGCCCATCCGGTAATGATGGAAATTATGCCCGATACCTACGGTGTCATGGTCTACCAGGAAGATGTCATCAAGGTCGCCCACCTTTTTGCAGGCCTTGACCTGGGCGAGGCCGATGTACTGCGCCGGGGCATGAGCGGCAAGTTCCGCTCTCGGGCCGAATTCCAGCGGGTCGAGCAAAAGTTTATAGACAACTGTCGCGAAAGAGGGTATGACGATACACTTATTTTCGAAATCTGGAACCAGGTCGCCAGTTTCGCCGGGTACGCCTTTGCCAAGGGTCACTCGGCATCCTACGCCGTGGAAAGTTATCAGACCTTGTTCTTGCGGGCCTATTATCCTTTGGAATATATGGTCGCCGTACTCAACAATGGCGGGGGATTCTACCGTCCGGAATTCTACGTACACGAGGCGCGGATGTTGGGAGCGACCATCCATCCTCCCTGTATCAATACCAGTAACAATGGCAACCGCATTATCGGAAAAGACCTGTATCTCGGTTTTGGCTATCTGCGCGAACTAGAAGACCGGGTTGCGGAACGCATCCTAAAAGAACGTATGGCACACGACATTTTCACTTCCTTAGAGGATTTTCTCGACCGGGTACGCATATCCATCGAACAGGTAAGTATCCTCATCCGCATCGATGCTTTCCGGTTTACGCGTACCAATAAGCACGAACTTTTGTGGAAGGCCCATCTGTTTTTGGGAAAGACCCCGAAAATCGATCATCCCAAACTATTCCGGCCCGACCATCAAGATTTTGAGATTCCCGCGCTGCACACCACCGAACTCGAAATGGCCTTTACCCAGCTCGAATTATTGGGGTTCGCGCTGTGCAGTCCCTTCGAACTGCTGGTCGAACCCGCGAAGAACACCACCGGCGTCAAAGATCTGGAGCGGTATCTCGATAGGCATATCGATATCTACGGCTATTTGGTCACGGTCAAGAACACCAAGACCCACCGAAAAAAGCCGATGCAATTCGCCACAATGCTCGATCAACAGGGCCAGGTTTTCGATACCGTATTATTTCCACCCATAGCGGCCAAGTACAGGTTTCGGGGCAAAGGTATCTACCGCTTTTACGGGAAAGTAGTCAGCGAATTTGGCTTTTTAAGTATCGAGGTCATCAAGATGAGGAAGGAAGATTACGTGCAGGATCCGCGGTATGCCGATATGAAAACGAGTACGAAAGTTTTTGAGGCGAAAAAATCCGCTTCAACGGATTTTTAAGCATGGAATTTTGTAGCTTCAAGTATGGAAAACAAAGAACACTCCGCTAGCTTGGACAAAAACCTACCGGGCCCATTGAAAAAGAAAATACCATGAACGAATCCATGAAGTTGAACGTAAACGGTAAGGAACATGCCATAAACATAGCCCCGGACACGCCTCTGCTCTATGTGTTGCGGAATACGCTGCAGCTCAATGGCCCCAAGTTTGGCTGTGGCCTAGAACAATGTGGTGCTTGTATGGTATTGATCGATGGGGAATGTCTTCCTTCCTGTCGGATGCCCGTCGACACGGCTACGAAATCTAAAATCGTAACCTTAGAGGGCTTGGCCGATGAAAACGGCAAGCTACATCGGGTACAAAAGGCCTTTGTCGAAGAACAGGCCGCACAATGCGGTTATTGTCTGAACGGTCTGGTCATGGCTTCGGTCGGCCTGTTGAACAAAAATGCATCCCCGACCGAGACCGAGATCAAGGAAACCCTGAAAAGAAATATTTGCCGTTGCGGAGTCCATTCCAGAGTGGTCAAGGCGGTAAAAAAAGCTATTCAAAAGTAAAGTCCCATGAAGTCGAATCGAAGAAATTTTATCAAGCAAATAGGATATGTGAGCATCGGTTTTTCCCTGATGGGCGCCACCGGTCTGGAAGATGACCCGTTATCTGATCTGTTACAGGATAAAAAAACGGATGGTCGCCCCGACCAGGACCAAGTCAACGCCTGGCTACGGGTATTGGAAAATGGTCAGGTATGGATTTTGAGCGGGAAAGTGGAACTGGGACAGGGAATCAGGATTGCCCTAAAGCAGATAGCGGCAGAGGAACTGGATACGGACTTGGAGATGATAGAGGTCAGTTTGGCGGAAACGGGAAAAACTCCCGATGAAGGTTATACGGCCGGAAGCCGGTCCATAGAGTCCAGCGGGATGGCCATTCGCAATGCCGCGGCTTTCGCTCGGGAGGTCGTTTTGAAAATGGCTTCCGAAAAATGGGGGATACCGGTCGGCCAATTGCAATTGAAGAACGGAACGGTCAGCGGTGCCGACCGAAAAGCATTCCTGCACGAAGTGATAGACGGTAAACAGATCGAGCAAAAGGTAGGTACGCCGAGCGAAATCAAAGGAAAAACTGTACGCAAGTGGGTAGGAAAGCCTGTTCACAGAACGGATATTGAAGACATGGTCCGAGGTAATCCGGTTTTCGTGCAAGACCTGCGGTTTCCGGGAATGGTGCATGCCAGGGTCATCCGGCCTAGCGGTTACACGGCCCAATTGGACTCTTTCGATGAGTCGGCAATCGAAAATATGCCCGGATTTTTGAAACTGGTGCGTAAGGGCAGCTTTTTAGGGGTCATCGCTGAAGAGGAATA
>JBAUIP010000055.1:0-2955 GCA_049683055.1 Pricia sp. | reverse complement strand
ACTTGCATGTGTTAGGCCTGCCGCTAGCGTTCATCCTGAGCCAGGATCAAACTCTGCATCGTTGTGCGTTATATAAATTCGCGCACCGCGAAAAAACGTTCGTCCCGGCCCCGTAACTCTATTCTTAAATTATAATTATGGTTCCTTCTCCCGCCTTTCGGCAGGAGTCGTATTCTTGTCTCCACAGTATGTCAATGAACTTAGTCAAAAAAACCCTCGAAAGGGCCGTAAAACCGCTTTTTACTCCTGCTTTCCTACATATTTCTCTCTCAAAGCGGGTGCAAATATAAGAGGCTTTTTTGAATAAAAAATACTAAAACAGGTTTTTTTTTAAATTTTTGAAAACTTTATGAAATCCTCCCGGAATCTGGATTTCCTAAAGTACGAAACTGTCCCCGGTGCTGGCCGTTTCCACGCAATGGGAATCATCCTATGACAGGCTCATCCTCAGGGATGAAGAGGCAGCATCCTACCGTATTAGGAAATCCATCTTCCAAAAACAGGATTCATCCTACCTTTAGGTACATCCTAAGAAAAGAAATTCCAGACCAATCCAAAACGGATTACAAAATCACGATACGGATAGTTCGGGGCGGAATAGTAGTTATTCGTTTCCCCAAAACCGGAGTTAAAGTGTTCGGCCTTAAAGTATATTCTAGTTTGCTGGACCTTGGCGTTGATGAAAAAATCCAACATCGGGAACCCGCCCAGTTCTTCGGCATCCTGTATATAGAACTCGCCCAAGAGCGGATTGTAGGCATCCATGGTATAAGAAGTAAAATATTTCAGCGTGACGCCGGTTTGCACAAACATGGCCTTCTTGAACACATCGGAGGAAAAATACAGTGTGTTGCGCGTTACGAGCTGCGGCAGGTTAAGCACCTGGTTCGCCTGGGATACATTTTGGTACATCACGGTATTGTTGAGCGCAAAACCGCCTAGCCGGAACTCTTTGCTGTACTTGACCTTGGTATGGTTCAGTACATTGTTCTCCTGAAGTGGCCGGATGTTCGCGTTGGCATCGTTCCGAACCGTTTCGCCGTCGGTATTGATTACCAACGGAACGTCGGGGTCTTGCCCGAAATAACTGTAATTGTCAATGGTTGTGTAATCGACCGTCAGGTCTCCCCAAATTTCGGAATCGAACTTGAACTGCAGCCCATAGACCTGTTCCTTTTCGAAAACATCAAGATTGAACCAATTGTAGTTCTCGTAATCGCTTTGGTAGAGCAAAAAATTAAAATCCGGCATGCGTGACGATGCATAGGCAGACACACTCGCCCGATGCCTGTCGTTGAGGCGGTAACCGGCACTGGCATTAAGAAGGTTGCCCCCCAGATCTCCGGATAGATTGTACTTCACCGCGCCCTCTAACTCGAAACCCCCAATGATTTTTTTGTACTCTGCCCCTATCGCGATCTCTTCCCCATTCAGGCGACTGGGAATCTGCTGGCCGTCTTGCGTGATCAGAATACTGTTGAAAAAATAATTGTAATTATATAAGGATACATTTCCTTGCAGCCTGCCCAAGGTCGCGTTGTAAAACTCCGCATGCACTTGGTTGTACATTGATTTCAGGTGCGCCCTATCCGCGATGACCGGCACCAGGGCATCCCCAAAAAACGAACTTGCCTCACCCTGACTGTAATCATAGTATTTGGTTTCGTAATTGAACTGATGACCAATATTAAGCGCCGTTTTTGCCGTCGCGCTCGAATCTTTTTCCGCTCTGAACAATTTGTACGAATGATCAAAATAGTAGCGTTTACCGAGAATCTTATTATCGGCATCGTCGAAACGCACGTCTACCTTGATTCGATTATCGAAATCCTCATCGCCAGATTCGAACTGTTCTTCCTTATTGGTGAGACCGCCATTGGCTTCCGTCTCGATATTCTGTGCGGCAATATGGGCCCTGAGGCGATACCTACCATTGCGGGAAGCGTAATTACCGGTAGTCCGAAAATGCCCCGATTCCGCCTGATTGAATTGGTATTTCCCGAACGAGCGGAAGCCCTTGTACGCTACGGAAAAATTGAGCCGTGGAGATGTATTAAAGGTCAGCGTGGCATCGAGCAGTTGTCCCTCTTCAAAAGTGGTCTTGAAAAATAGGTCGCTCATCGGGGTGGCCACATTGTAATAATCAATATCGCGCACCTCCAAGTAACTATAGTTCAAAGCGGATGCACCCAAGGTAGGATAGAAATTTTCCGTTGTCAGGTCGACACCCAACTTGTTATAAGGTTGCCCCACGTTCGCAAAGGGCATCAGCTCAAAGTCGTCGCGCCGCAAATAATTGTATTTGTATTCTTTTTGGATGGTCAGGGTCGTATCTAAATAGGTAGTATCCCTTTCGTAGGATATCATCTTGTAGTCCCGTATCGTTATTCCCTCGAATGGCGATGAAAGTTCGCCGGGCTCGAACCAGCTCTTTTTTTTCTTTACCGCGGATGAGTCGGGGATTTGGCTCAGCTGGGTGGAGTCGCGTATCAGGGGTGGGATGGTGTCTTGTTCTGTGGTTTGGAGGGAGTCTGCTCTTAGGATGGGGATGGAACTATTTTTGTTTGGAGGGATTGAGTCTTGTTGTACAGTCTGGATGGAATCCATTTCCAGAGATGGAATAGAGTCTCCCTGAACCGTCATAACTGAGTCCATTTTGAGTGCTGGGATGGAATCTTGTTGCACCGTCAGAATGGAATCTAATTCGCGGGACGGGATAGAATCCTGTTGTTTTGACTGGATGGAATCTTCTTGGCCGAAAATAGGAAGGCATACCACAAGGAAAAGGATGGCGAGGAAATATGGGCTCCGGCATCCTTTCAGGATATTTCGAAAGGTTTTACTTTTTAAATTGTTGATTATAAACTCCAAATTCCGATAATTGTTGCGGTCCAATACCTCTTGAATGACATCACCTATGCGAGGATGGTGCTCGGCATGTGGTTATATCAAGAA
>JBAUIP010000054.1:0-3490 GCA_049683055.1 Pricia sp. | reverse complement strand
GTCGCAAGTATACCTTTACGGATCGATTACCATTTTTCATCGAAGATTGACTTATTTTTGAGGGATTATCCAACCATCCCATCCCATGAAAACATTCAAAAGAATACTGTTCGTTATTTTAATCGTTTTTGTCGTTGTAGCCTATTTCCAGTATCCAAAACTTAATATTATTTCCGGATATGCTTCCAAGAATATGGCCTCCACCGTTTTTATCACAGACCGAAGTCCGGAATCCGTTACCGTAAACGATAATGACGTGCCGCTAATCAAACTCGCCGAGGTCGAATCGGCGTCCGACGAAAAACAGGCCACCGCCTCCGTTTTTGGATTGATGAAACGAAAATCCATTTGCCGTGATGGCCTCGGATGCGTGCTGGTCAATGAGAAGTACGATTCGATGCCCGTTACCCCTAAACCCTACCGTGCCTTTTTGGAAAACGATTTGCCCTTTCCGTTCGGAAACAATGGAACCAAGGACACTACGTTAGCCAATGTGGATTATCAAAGGCTAGACAAAGCCATCGCGGATGTCTTTGCCAGGCCTGAATCGCAAAGGACGCGGACCGTACTGGTCGTCCACAAAAACCAGATTATCGCTGAACGATACGTTAAAGGCTTCAACCAAAATACGCCCGTTCTAGGCTGGAGTATGACCAAAAGTGTGTTGGCTACCCTATTCGGAATTTTGAAATATCAGGATAAAATCGACTTGAACGAACCAGCTCCCGTGGCGGAATGGCAGGGCGACACACGAAATCAAATCACCCTGAACCATCTGTTGCGCATGCAAAGCGGCCTGGCTTGGGATGAGGATTATGCCTCCATTTCCGACGTCACCAAAATGCTTTTTCTGGCCTCCGACATGAGTAAAGCGCAAGCGGATAATCCGTCGGTCGCCGAACCAGGGGAAGTTTGGAACTATTCCTCCGGCACCTCCAACCTACTTTCGGGAATTCTACGCCGACAGTTCAAGACCCATCACGAATACATCGATTTTCCCTACATCGCCCTTATCGATAAAATTGGGATGCATTCCATGCTTATGGAAACCGATATGGAGGGAAATTTCGTCGGCTCTTCCTACGCCTGGGCCACCACCCGTGACTGGGCCAAATTCGGATTGCTCTACCTCAACGGCGGAAAGTGGAACGGCGAGCGGCTGTTCGACCAAGATTGGATCGACTACATCCGCAAGCCCACCGACGGTTCCGAAGGGGACTATGGCGCCCACTTCTGGCTCAACAGCGGCGGAAAGTTCCCGGATGTGCCGAGGGATATGTACTTCGCTAATGGATATCAGGGGCAGCGGGTATTTATCATCCCCTCTAAAGATTTGGTCGTTGTCAGAACCGGGCTTGCCGAGGAGCCAGAATTCGACATCAACGGGTTTATAAGGGATGTTGTGGCGGCCATCAAATAAATATCATTTGATGCCGAAGCTTATCAGTTAATCACCCTTACCATCAATGTACAGATTAAGATTCCCCCTTTATGACAAATCTGGGCTTACAGTTATTAAGCTACTTTTTTTATGTTTTCCATACTGCCCTGATTCTTTTTAACTTGGTCGGATGGATGCATCGCAAAACCCGTCGCTGGAACCTGATTACATTGTTGGCAACCTTCGGGTCGTGGGTAGTGCTGGGAATCTGGAAGGGATGGGGATACTGTTTTTTGACGGATTGGCATTATGACATACTCCGCCAATTGGGAGAACGGGATATGCCATCAAACTACATCGCGTTCTTGACGCAAAAACTTACCGGATGGCTTCCGGACGCCATGCTGGTCAATTCACTTACCTTGGGGCTGGCCCTGCTGGCATTGGCTTTTTCCCTTTGGGTTAACCTGAAATCTTCAAAGAAATAGCACGGGGTTTCGAAAAGGAATACTGCATATTGCCGAGAAGCTGCGGATTCGGTAGAGCTGAGAAGGTGCAGATTCGATTTAGGCGAGAAGTCGCAGATTAAGTTTTGTCGAGAACTTGCATCGAGAGCTCACGGATTCCGTTTTACTGAGAACTCGCAGATAGAGCACTCGCGAATTCCGTTTTGCCGAAAACTGGAAGATTTAGTTTAGACGGAAATACGGGGATTTTTTTCCAAATAACAGGTTTAACACCCTTCACCACAAAAAACCATCTTCTCACAACAAATTTTTACTATCCCCATAGGATGCCCGTATGTTTGTATTGTAATTAAACGGAGTTAATTTTTTCATTTTCATATAGTGTTCTCGATAAAAGAGCCTTTCCTAACGGAGGGCTCTTTTTGGTTTATACACATTAGTCATTCCCGCGAAGGCGGGAATCAACTCAATTGAAAAGGTCTAAACCCAGATTAGGCGGTTACACTTCGAGCTAGGCAACCAGCTTATTTCTAGTTGGTCAATCGATTTCATTTCTGACTCTTCGATTCTACGCTAAGGAATCCACTTGTCCTTCCCAAAGTCCGGTTTCCTTTTTTCCAGAAATGCGTTGCGGCCTTCTTTGGCTTCCTCGGTACCGTAGGCGAGTCGGGTGGCTTCCCCTGCAAACACCTGCTGCCCGACCATCCCATCATCCGTTAGGTTCATGGCGAACTTCAGCATTTTGATTGAGGTGGGGGATTTTTCCAATACCTCCTGTGCCCATTGGTAGGCGGTATCCTCGAGCTCATCGTGGGGCACCACGGCATTGACCATCCCCATATCGTAGGCTTCCTGAGCGGAATAATTCCGTCCCAAGAAAAAGATTTCCCGGGCTTTTTTCTGTCCCACCATCTTGGCCAGATAAGCGGAGCCGTATCCGCCGTCAAAACTGGTGACATCGGCATCGGTCTGCTTGAAAATAGCGTGTTCTTTACTAGCAAGTGTAATATCGCAGACGACGTGCAGACTGTGTCCGCCCCCGACCGCCCATCCGGGTACCACGGCGATGACCACTTTGGGCATAAAGCGGATCTGGCGCTGGACTTCAAGAATATTCAAGCGGTGCATGCCATCCTCTCCGACGTACCCCTGCTCCCCCCTGGCCTTTTGGTCGCCCCCACTGCAAAATGACCAAACCCCGTCTTTAGTGGAGGGACCTTCGGCGGAGAGCAGCACGACCCCGATGGAGGTATCTTCCTGGGCATCGTAAAACGCCTGGTACAGCTCGCTGGTCGTCTTGGGACGAAAGGCGTTGCGCACATTCGGTCGGTTAAAGGCAATACGGGCCACGCCGTTGCTCTTGCGATAGGTGATATCCTCGAAATTCTTGGCTGTTTTCCAGTTTAGTTCTTGCATCAGTAAAAATAAATTATCCTTGATTAATTCAATTGGTGTCCGAGAGCAATGGCCCATTTTTGATCAGGACAAACCACCTAATAATAGAGTGCTTTTCAGAATGTAAGGTTGACGAATGGGATAATCGGACCCGTATAAACACTCTCATTGATTTTAGGTTGGATAAATAGTATTGTAGATGTTTGAAAGTAATCATTGATTACGGACTATCGTGCCTCATCAAGCT
>JBAUIP010000053.1:0-2131 GCA_049683055.1 Pricia sp. | reverse complement strand
GGGGAGACCTCCAAAAATACGTCCGCAGTACCCACTACGAAAAGTGATTCTTCCGCGGCCGTGGCCTCCGGAAACGGTCAAAATTCCAACAACCCGGCATCCCCAAAAACGGACGCCTTGCAGAGTTCAGAAACTACTGGGAAGAATGAACTGATCGACCTGTACAAGGATTGGCAAAAGCTGCAGCTCATGAACAGCGCGAAGAACTCCGTGGCAAATATTCTAACGTCCGTGAGCGGCAAAAACATCGAAATGGACAAACGGTACGAAATCCACCGTAGGCATATTTTTTCGCTGCACGATAAATATGCGCTGGCGCTTTCGTGTATCATCCTGTTTTTTGTGGGAGCACCGTTGGGGGCTATCATCCGTAAAGGGGGCATCGGCTTACCCATGGTGACGGCCATCCTCTTATTTTTGGCCTATTATTTCTTAGGGGTATTTTCCGAAAACTACTCTTACAAGGGGAACATACACCCCATTCTCGGAGCGTGGATACCATCGATGATTATGTTACCTTTGGGCGTTTATCTGACAAAACGCGCGACGGCGGACAAAGGCATGATGAATTTCGGCAACGCGCTCGACCGCCTGAAAAGGGTATTCAAGAAAAAGGACGAAAACACAGTAACGGCATGACAGGAGCCATGGAAGATACAATTACGCTGAATACCATCGAAGAGGCCATCGCCGACATCAGGGACGGGAAAATTGTCATCGTTGTCGATGACGAAAACCGGGAGAACGAAGGAGATTTTATTGCTGCCGCCGAAAAGGTGACGCCTGAAATGATCAATTTCATGGCGAAACATGGTCGGGGACTTATATGCGCCCCCCTGACCGAAGACCGTTGTCAGGAGTTGGATCTCGAAATGATGGTGCAAAACAATACAGTGCTGCATCAGACCCAGTTTACTGTTTCCGTTGACCTTATCGGACATGGCTGTACCACTGGAATCTCCGTGCACGATCGTTCAAAGACCATTTTATCCCTCGTCAATCCGGAGACCAAGCCCCATGATTTGGGAAGGCCTGGACATATTTTTCCTTTACGCTCCAAAAACGGTGGGGTCTTGCGACGAACCGGTCACACCGAGGCCGCTATCGATTTGGCACGGCTGGCCGGGCTTCAGCCAGCCGGAATTTTGGTTGAAATATTGAATGAGGACGGTACTATGGCGCGCTTGCCTCAATTGGCCGAAGTGGCCGACAAGTTCGACCTTAAGATGATATCCATCGAAGATTTGGTCGCCTATCGGATGAACCACGACTCCCTCATCCAAAAGGAGGAGGAGTTCGATATTGAAACCCGTTTTGGCAAGTTTCGGTTGCACGCCTACAAACAAACCACCAACGACCAGATACATATCGCCCTGACCAAAGGCCACTGGAAAACCGAAGAACCGGTACTTACCCGAATCAATGCCACATTGGTCAACAACGATATCTTGGGCACTTTGACCAATAACCCCGATAAAAAACTTGAGCGCATGTTCCAGGCCATCAATGCCGAGGAAAAAGGTGCGTTTGTCTTCATCAATCAAGAATCACAAAGCCTCAATCTGCTCAACCGCCTCTCCGAACTCAAGAAACTTCAGAAAAAAGGCATCCACGAAGCCCCAAAAATTGACATGGACAGTAAGGATTTTGGTGTTGGCGCCCAGATTTTACACGATATCAACATTTCTAAAATTCGATTGCTTACTAATTCCACCCAGACCAAGCGGGTCGGGATTGTGGGGTATGGGCTTGAGATTGTGGACCAGGTCGGATATTAAGCATTGTTTCATTCCCGAACTAAGGAAGCTCCATTTTTGAGGTTAGTCTTTCGAGTGGTCATCTTACACCTTTGGCAATTCCAAAGAGTGTTTCGCTAAAACTATTTCTCCCTGTGTTCAACCAAATTTGTCAATTACTCTACCTGTTGGGAAATCCAATCAGAGATGACCACTAAAGCTTTCGGGGAAAAAGTTTCTTCGATAGCGCCGTACTCACTAGGTGAGCCAGTGGCACTCTCTTGAAACAGGTGATTCAGGCCGGGGAGTTCTTTTAAGGTGACGTTTTCATTGCCTCCTTCTTTTAGGGCACTACCGATAGCGGACAGGTTTTCTTCTGCGGGAACCTGCAAGTC
>JBAUIP010000052.1:0-2920 GCA_049683055.1 Pricia sp. | reverse complement strand
AGGAGCCGTATCAATACGACTCCTTTCCGACCAAACCAACTTGATACAAAACAAATAACTTAATATCGTTTACATTTCAATCCAGTTTCCGTTTTCATCGGCGTAAAGGGTTCCAGCGGTACCGTCTTCAAGGGAGACCTCCAGTTTATACTGGTTGGATTCGTTTACGTACGCCTTATCAATGGAAGCGGTAGGATAATTTTTTGAAACCGCGGCAGTCACCTCTTCTGGAAGTTCATCGGCGGTCACTTCGGAAAAATCGCCTTGACCGGCCATGGCATCAGTAGATTCTTCAGCGGACTCGGTAGCCTCGTCGGTTGCTTGGGTTGCTTCCTCAGAACTTTCGGTAGCCATTTCAGTGGCGTCGGTAGCTGTTTCTTCAACTGCATTTTCTTCTTGTGCAAAAGCAGTCATTGTTCCTAATGACATTACTGCGGCAATCAATACATTTTTCATGGTTTTAGTTTTAATTTGTTAAACTTACCTAGGGTATTGAAATAATGATACCAAAATTAATATTCAATATATAAAACTGATAATCAGATATTTAGCTATTTTTTCAAATAGCGGACTGTGTAAATATGTGTACCTAAATGGATAAATTGTATAAATTCTATACGGCCACAACTTAGACAATCCTAACGATAAGTAACCTTAGGCTGAGCGGTGCGAGGGAGGTACTCATAAAAAAACCCTGATTGCCTTTTACGGCAATCAGGGTTTTTCCTGACTAACTACTTAGTCTAAAAAAAGAACTCAGATTACATTTCAATCATGTTCCCTTCAGCATCCATGTACAATTCGGCAGTTTCACCATCTTCTTTGGTTACTTCCAACTTGTACTGAGACTGCTCGTTCATATGAGCTTTATCAACAGTAGCACCTGGATGAGCTTCTTCCAAAGCAGTAGTAATCGCTTCGGGAACTTCTTCTATAGCTACTTCGCTAAAACCGTCTTGAGACATGGCCTCTTCAGCATCATCAGTTTTCTCTTCGGCATACTCGGCAGTTTCTTCAGCAGCGTTTTCGGTAGCAGCTTCAGTTTCCTCGGCAGCGTTCTCAACACCTTCTTCGGCATCGTTGTACGTTTCTTCAACGGCATCGCCAGCTTCTTCAACGCCTTCTTCGGCAGCACCATAAGTGTCTTCGGCAGCTTCCTCGGTAGCTTCAGCAGCATCGGTTGCAGTTTCTTCTACGGCATTTTCAGTTTCTTCGATAGAAGTCTCTGTTTCTTGAGCGAATGCAGTCATTGTTCCTAAGGACAATACTGCGGCAATCATTAAATTTTTCATTGTGTTGTGTTTAAATTATTAATGTGTTTTTGTTTTGAATATCAATTCGTGATAATCATTATATAGTAAGGGAAAATAGTGCCAATTGTAAAAACCGACTACTATACCTTATAAATATATGAATATCAGAACATTATGCATTTCAGGACCGAATCTATATCTGTATACCTATGTGTAACGAACAAAAAAAGTGTGTAAGTATTACACACTTTTTATCCCTTTTATAAGGCTAATGGATTTCGAACTCAGGTTCAATGCACTTGGTGCGCGGGTTTTAAAAGGTCGTTCACCGTTTTCACGGGACTAAAGGTCTGCAAGGGCACCTCGACAAAAATGGTATTCCAAAAGGCCATCGCACCGTTCCAAAGTCCGGGAAGTTCCAACGCTTTCAGCTCTCTGCCCTCTTTGGTCTTGCCCGTTATAAAACCTTGATCGGTATCTACGAAGTTCATCAGGTCGTATTTTTTGCCGGAATGGTCCTTGACACCACAGACAATATCTACGGGATTGAAATGGGTGGCGTTTTGTAGAATGTCATTTTGCTCGGAATCATCGGCGTCGATTTGGGCAGATTCGATGATCTGCAATGATAGGTTTCCTTTTTGGTCACGGATCCAAAAGGGACCTCCGCCGGGCTCGCCCTCATTCTTTACCATTCCGCATATACGGATAGGCCGGTGCAGCTTATCCTTTAGTATGTCGATTTGCTGTCCAATACTGAAACCCGAGATTTTTTCCGAAAACCGGACGTTCAGTTTATCCTGTAAAAAATCTTTTATCTCGTTCAATTTTTCGGAAGATAGGTCGTCGTCGTTCAACTGTTTGGCGTACTCGAAAGCTTTTTGCTGTACGTTCAACAAGACCCCCGCCAACACTTTTTTATTGTCAATGACTTTATCGGCGAAACGGGGTACGGTCACATTGTCTATGTTCTTTATAAAAATGATGTCGGCATCTTGCTCATCTAGATTTTCGATTAGCGCGCCATGTCCGCCCGGGCGGAATAATACGCTACCATCTTCCATCCGGAACGGTTCGTTCTGCATATCGACCGCTAGGGTATCGGTAGATGGCTTTTGGTAGGAATAGCTCACATCGAACGAAGTGCCGTTTCCGGAGGATACCCGCTCTTTGACCTTTGAAAATTCTTTGTTGAACATATCGCCATGTTGTTCTGATATCGTAAAATGCAACCGGGCGGTACCATCTGTCTTGGCATATTCGGTGGCTTCCTTTAAGTGTTCCTCGAAAGGAGTAGCGGTATGGTCGCCGTACTTGTGGAAAGGCAATAATCCTTTAGGATAAAAGCCGTAGTTCAACGCATCCTCCGACATCATTTCCTTGACGAACAGGTACACCTCCTCGTCTTTGGAGGATGCCTTGCCGGATATCCGGTTCTGTACGATTTTGTAGAAAGGAAGGTCGGTGAGTCCATCGGAAAAGGTTTTCATATCGGAATCGCCCGTTCGCTCTAGATAATCGTCCAGACTTTCTTCGGATGGGTCGTAGCTGTCCAAGAAATTGAACAGGGCCCTGAACATTCGCGATGCTGCTCCGGAGGCCGGTACGAACTTGAGCAGTTTTACTTCTCCACGCGCCTGCTCGAAGCGTTCGATCAGCTGCTTTTC
>JBAUIP010000051.1:0-7229 GCA_049683055.1 Pricia sp. | reverse complement strand
GTTTATGCTCGAGGACTCCGGAGCTAAATTTTTGATAACGACAAAGGACTTGTCGACATCGTTTCCCTCGGAACCTTCCTATCTAGTAATAGAAGATATAAAATCGGCCATCGCCGAATCCCCGACTACTCCACTAGGGTTGCCCGTATCCAAAAGCAGTATTGTCTATTTGCTTTATACATCAGGATCGACCGGCAGGCCAAAGGGAGTTCCGGTCTCCCATGGAAACCTAGTGAATCTCCTATTCAGTATGGCCAACGAGCCGGGTATCGAGAAGAACGACAAACTGCTTTCCATTACCACCATTTCCTTTGATATTGCGGGAGTTGAACTTTTTCTGCCTTTACTGAAAGGGGCTACTTTAGTACTGGCGGATGAAGAGACCGCCCGCGACGGCCGCCTTTTGCTCGAACTATTGCAGGCAGAGGATATTTCCATATTACAGGCTACGCCGACTACCTGGCAGATGCTGCTCGACTCTGGCTGGAAAGAACCCTTGGCACTCAAGGCATTTTGCGGTGGCGAGGCACTTCCTCCCCAGCTTGCCCAACAATTACTGGCAAGATGTGGCGAACTCTGGAATATGTACGGCCCTACCGAGGCTACCATATATTCCATCATTAAAAAAATTTGTGCCGAAGATGAAACGATTACTATCGGGCGGCCTATTGCCAATGTTCAGGTGTACATTGTTCAAGACAACAACCGACTGACGGCACCCGGCACAATTGGGGAAATATGCATTGCCGGTGACGGAGTGGCCTTGGGATATTGGAAGCGTCCGGATCTAACTGCCGAAAAATTCATTAATAATCCCTTTGCAAAAGGGCGGCAAGACACTGTCCTGTATCGCACGGGTGATCTGGGTCGTTTACTTAAAAACGGGGAAATAGAGTGTTTAGGCCGAATAGACCAACAGGTCAAAATACGGGGCCATCGTATCGAACTGGGTGAGATCGAACACGCCCTGACTTTGCTGGACGGAGTGCAAGCAGCGGTTGTATTAGCCGATTCTGACTATCTTTCGGCCCATGTCGTTCCCAGTCATGGCATAAATGTCGGCAGCGATTTGATAAACCAGTGGCGGAGGGCACTTCAGGATAAATTACCTCCGCATCTCATCCCCCACAAATTTCATTTACTGGAAAAACTGCCGACCACGTTGAATGGTAAACTTGATCGAAAAGCCCTGTCCGCTAGTCAATCTTCCAAAAAAACAAAGGCTGTTTACACCGAACCCCGTAATCCTTTGGAAAGGATGGTCGCCCAAATATGGGAAAAGTGCCTGGGACTAAATCAAATGGATATTTTCAGTAATTTTTTCGAGATGGGAGGCCATTCCCTGATTGCCGTTAGAGTGATGACGCTATTGGAAGAAAAGACCGGAAAACGGCTGCCCCTTTCCGCATTGTTCGAATATTCCACCGTGGAAAAGCTGGCACAACTACTAGAAACAGACAGCCAAATCATCACTTGGGACTCGCTAGTACCCATAAAGCCAAACGGTAACAAAATACCCTTATATATTGTACATGGAGCGGGACTTAACGTTTTAGTTTTCAATTCACTGGCGCAGAATATGGATGAGGATCAACCGGTCTATGGCCTACAGGCCAAGGGGATAAATAATAAAAATAAGGAGTACGGTACGATTGAAAAAATGGCAACCAATTATGTCGATGCTATTATAAAGAAGAATCCAGAAGGACCTTATGCCTTGGCCGGTTATTCCTTTGGAGGAGTAATTGCCTTCGAAATGGCCTATCAATTAATCGAACGGGGTAAAAAAGTGAGCATGTTGGGTCTTTTGGACACCTTTGTCGACCCCCATTTATATTACGCCTCCCCGTTCCGTAAAAAACTGGCATCCATGGAGAAACGGACCAGAAGAAGGTTGCATTACCTCAGAGAAATGGGAAAGAGTTGGGAAAATGTCAAACATCATTTGTACCGCAAGAAGGAATACCTTATGGCGAAATATGTTACCCGAAAAAAGGCCAAGATATCTGGTAATGAGCTGACTAAAAATCAAATAATGGATTTAGAAATGATAAGTGACCATATTATGAGAAACTATCACCTTGTTCCTAGAAACCTAGAAGTAGATTTGTTCCGGGCGAAAAATGGTACCGCTTATTCGCACGACCCAATACATCTGGGTTGGAAAAAAATAGCTTTAGAGGGAGTCCGTTTGCACAAAATACCGGGAGATCACGATACTATTTTTTCCTCTTCAAATGTCCAAAAATTTGCAGAAATCTTACAGGATGCTTTAGATCAAAAACATTCAGAATTTTAGTATTCGAGAATATCTCGGCGGAACGGTGGTAGTATCTGACGGAACTTTTATTGACAGGACGATAACCCTGAAATCTAACGTTGAACTGCATTTAAGATACGGTGCTGTTCTGTACGGCATCAAAAAGTTAATGGACTGTCTGTAAATTAAACCGGGATAAGTTGCCCTAAGAAGAAAAGAGAAAACACGGTATTTGATATATGCAGAAAATCAGACGAACATTTCCATTACCGGAAGTGGAACCATCGATAGCCAATGAGTCTCATCTGAACGCGGTAGGGAGAAAGATGAAGGAATAGAAAGGCGGCATCTGTTGCAATCCATAAACTATAAAGGGAACGGGACCGTAGCGAATTCGAGGCATACCGTTATCAAAAAAAAGCCTATCCTGAAGCCATCATGCTCGACAAACTGCCTGCCTCTAGTTTTTTTATTCGCCAAGCAGAAGAAATTGAAATGAACGGTATACGTTATTCCACAACGAATCCGGAATTTCGTCCGGCGCTCTATTTAAGTTTCGCCTGAACGCTGTAGTCGTATAGGCCCTTTGGCTTCGGTCGGCAGACACCTCAATACTTCTCCTTTTTGCAATATTTTAAGCTTGTTTTCTGTTACAAGTCGGTCGGCTACCTTTCGTACATCCTGCATATGTTCGCGCCAATTGGAGCCGAATACTTTCTTGGCCACTTCTGACGGGCAATAGGTCTTGTCATCACCTCTTTGATGCGCTATTTCTTTATGGGCCTGTAGTATTTTTTGGCAATTATCCAACATAGCATTAATCCTATTTATTACGCAAATCAGGTTTGTCCTTTCTAGTTCGTGGGGATTGGTTTACAATGGGTTGGAATCAAGGAATTATTTTTTAGGCTTGCGGGCAACCGTATGCTTTGCCAATATCCGAATCTTTTCTTTCTTGGCCAGGTCGGTCTTTCGTTGTCCGTATAGCACGGATAGCGCATGTTTCCGGGTTTCCGACATGTCGATTATGCGATGGTGGTAATCCCGTTCGATGTCGAAGCCGTAAAGACTTTCGTCCATTTTAGTGGTGTTCCACGGTTCGATGGCCAATGCGGCGGGAAGATTTCGTAGTTCCGGAACGTATTCCTTGATGAACAGCGCTTCGGGGTCATGGTCGTGCGCGTTCTTTGTAGGGTTATAGATGCGAACCGTATTATAACCGGTCAGTCCGGATTGCATTTGCATCTGGGCATAGTGAATTCCCGGCTCAAAATCCAGGAAATTACGGGCCAGCCAGGGACCGATATGAGAAAAATGCTGGAACAGGTGATGGCAGAAAAACGAGGTAATCA
Organism: Pricia sp.; assembly: GCA_049683055.1. Classification (GTDB taxonomy): domain Bacteria; phylum Bacteroidota; class Bacteroidia; order Flavobacteriales; family Flavobacteriaceae; genus Pricia. The sequence goes on along the minus strand of JBAUIP010000051.1, from coordinate 3,617 downwards.
TGGTCCGCATCCGGAAGTTGAGATAGCCGGTACGCACCAGACACCGAACGGAGGCATCGACTAAGGGAAATCCGGTGGTACCGTTCTTCCACCTCTCGATATACTCCCGATTTTCTTCGTACGGAATTTCCAGGAAGCCTTTGTTCAGAGCTTCGAATTCCATCCGCGGTTCCATTTCGAACTTTTGGACGAAATGGGCCTGCCACCGCAACCTCGAGCTAAACGCGGATAGGTTCCTTTTACTGCCTCCGTCCTCCTTTTTCCTTAAAATTGCTTGATACACTTGTCGCACCGATAAGTTTCCCCACGCCAGATAGGGACTCAGTCGGCTGCAATACGTGCGGGAAAGCAGCGGTTTCGAAATATGTGCGATATAACCTTCGTGCCGCTCGGACAGAAACGACTCCAACCAATTCATGGCCTTCGTTGTGCCCCCTTGCTGTACCCCGTCCAAAGGTTGGCTGGCCAGATTGAACTGCCCAAAATGGGTTTTGATGTACGCTGATTGTTCCGGGGGTAGAAAATGGATTCGGTCCAAATCGACATCCGCCGTATCGGTTTTCATGAACTTGGTCCATGAATGGGACCAGCCCTTCCGGTTTCTTCTTCCACGGTCAATCGCGTTGCTGCGGAATTCCTGCCACTCGACGTTATTGTCATCGCACCATTGTTTCAATACGATATCCCGTTGATAGGTCACATCGATGCCGGTCTCCTCATGGCTCAGCAAACGTATATCCAAAAATTCGGAACGGATATGCCCTAGCACCTCAATAATTTCGCCCTTGACACTTACAATCTGGGTCCCGAACTGCCCCAAATGCGAATTCATTTCGTTTATGGATTGTTTGATAAAGTCGAAGTGGAACTTGCTGTAGTGGGAGTCGGAATAAATGGATGGCTCATAGACGAAAAGGAGTAGCGTCGGATTGCCGGATGCTTCCGCCTTTGCCAAGGGGGCGTGGTCCGACAATCTAAAATCCCTCTTGAACCAGACTAGGTCAATCAATTTTTCCAGGTTTTAATGGTTTGGTGTTTATGACTAAGACACTATATCCCTTTTGTCCATGAGCGGACAAAGCCGTTATCTTGTAGAAACTCCCTTAGAACAACCTTGGCAACAGCATAGATGGGTACCGCAATCATCATACCAACGACCCCGAACAATAGCCCGGCCGCGATAATAATGATGAATATTTCAACGGGGTGTGAACGGATGCTACTGGAATAGATGTAGGGCTGGGAAAAGAAATTGTCTATCAATTGTCCGATCGTTACACCTATCATAACGTAGGAGACCAACGGTAATAGTTCCTGCGAAAAATCCATTCCCCCATGGCTCGATATGGTCAACAGCACCATCAGAACCGCACCGACTATAGGGCCGATATAGGGTACGATATTGAAAAGGGCACAGAAAAACGCAACGACCAAGGCACTTTCCGTACCTACGAAATAGAGGGTAATGGCGTATACAATGAACAGTATGGATATTTGAAGCACCAGCCCCAGTAGATATCTGGACAACAACTTCCTTATTTTGTTCAGCGAGCCCACGGTACGGTCCCGATGTGCCGGGGGAATCGAGGCCAACAGGAAGCGCTGGAACGAACCGGGGTCCCGAAGCATGAAAAATGCCATAAATAGAACGGAAAAAAGTGCGATACCTAGTTCCGTAAGAATGCCGAGTACCCTTTCCAAAAGCGAGGGAACGGCCTTTTCCTCAGAATCGACCGGAGTCTCCTCCTCGATTGTCCCTTTCTCGATTGCTTCTTCCACTGCTTCCTTCGAGGTACCCGTATAATTGGATATCTGCTCGTAAAACTTATCGATTTCGGCCCGGATTCCATCAAAATCGTAAAGGGCCAAATTCCTTCCCTGCTCGGTCAACATTGGAACGAACATCGCGGCCAGCCCCGCTGCAATGGCAAGGATTAGCAGTATCGTTATTACGGCCCCGATAGTCCTTGAAATAAGGAACTTCTCATGTAGAAATAATACGAAGGGTCGACCTAACAGGGCCAGTACCGTGGCAATGGTGATATAGATAATTAAGGTCCGTATCCGATAAAGAACGTATAAAATCAGGGCGGCAATCAAAAAGAAAAGAACGGCCTTGATAATGTCTCTAGCAATACTTTGTCTTTTCATAATTGAATTTCGCTAAAAACCTTATACATTTTACAACGCCTGAAGCATTATCAAGAGTATTCTTTAGAACTTGAAATGAAAATCGGACTAAATTATAAATAATTTCATTGACGGTGCAAGTTAGGTCGTTACCATGAAAGATATACAACGAAAATTGTTACTTTCGAAATCGACCAATTCCTAAACACAACTTCGATCGGAATGAACCTTGCCGAATCAATAGTACTCTGCTGTAACATTTTGTTCTGTATTCCAAGCCTAGCATCCCTGACCCGTTTCGATTATTGGTGGATAAGGGGTTTCGATTTCCCCAGGGTCCAGATATCCATACTGATATCGGCAAACATTATAGCTGCCCTTATCGTATATCCCTTCGATAATATTTGGAACTACGTGATGGCCTCCCTGCTGGTATTGAGCCTGATCTACCAGTTGGTCAAAATATTCCCGTATACGCCACTTGGGAAACTACAGGTTATCGGTTACGATGGAGGCCCGAACGAGGACAATATTTCCATTCTGGTCAGTAACGTTTTAATGAAAAACGAGGCCCACGAGAAACTGATCGACCTTGTGCTATCCAAAGAACCGGATGTATTTTTGACGCTCGAATCCGACAAGCGTTGGGAAAGGGCATTGGAGCCGCTGGAGGAAAGTTACGGATATTGCGTCAAGGTCCCATTGGACAACAGGTACGGAATGCATCTCTACTCCAAATATCCCTTGGAGAACACCAAGGTCAAATATTTGGTGGAGGAGGATATACCCTCGATCCATAGTAAATTGATACTGCAGAATGGTCAGAAGGTGAGCCTTCATTGCCTTCATCCCAAGCCGCCAAGCCCTAGCGAAAGCAAGACTTCTACCAATCGGGATGCAGAACTTCTATTGGTAGGAAAGGAAATAGACAACGATGCCGACCTGGTGCTGGTATGCGGGGACCTGAACGACGTGGCCTGGTCGCGGACAACGAAGATGTTCCAGAAACTGAGCGGTCTCCTGGACCCGCGACGGGGGAGGGGTTTTTTCAATACCTTTCATGCGGACTACCGTTTGCTCAGATGGCCTTTAGATCATATTTTTCATAGTGAGGATTTTACCCTTATGGAAATAAATAGGGAGAAAAATATCGGATCCGATCATTTTCCAATGTATACAAAACTGAACTATACCCCCAAGGCCGAATGGCAACAGGAGAGTCCCGATGCGAGTAAGGAAGAAGAAAAATGGGCAAGGGAAAAAATAGATAAGGCCGATACGGCCGATAGTGATATCGATGTCAAATAAATTGAGGAAATTTGTATTCCGAACGGCCCACGAAAGTTGTCGAACGCATTTTCCCGATTGGGCAGAATCTGGAATTGTCATAACCCCTGATTTGAAAAATTTTGAGCTATGGACGAGACGAAGGCTTATGGAATCAAGAGGTCAAGCAAAAAGTACCGGGTAAAGCGACCCACCCAGAC